>JBASTF010000953.1:0-3006 GCA_049274755.1 Rubrivivax sp.
ATGGCAGGCCGAGCGCCGTTTCCTGCCGACGCTGCCCCGCGAGCGTGCCACCGCGCTGATGGCCGGCTGGGAACACGCGGTGCGGCAGGCCAGCGCGGCCTGAAGCACCGCAGCCCTCATTACTGCCAGCTCAGCGGATTCACGCGGTAGTAGTCGGCCAGTTCGCCGAACAGCGCCGGCTGCTCGGCGGCCAGCGCCTCGGGCCGCTCGAAAAACGCTTCGCTGGCGACAGCGAAGAACTCGGCGGCGTCCTGTGCGCCGTAGGCATCCAGCACACCGTCGTCACCACGTGCCACACGTTCGCGCAGCGCCTGGAAGGCGGCACTCAGCGTCGCCGCCCAGCGGGCATAGCGATCGCGGCGGCCGAGGAAGGGCACGCCGTTGGCGGGGCCGCTTTCCTGGTCCAGCTGGTGGGCAAACTCGTGGATCACGACGTTGTGGCCATCGCCGGGCTGGGCCGCGCCGGCCAACACGTCGGCCCAGGACAGGATGACCTGGCCCTGCTGCCAGGACTCGCCGAGCAGCACACGCCGCTCACCGTTTTCCAGCCCGGCGCCGTCGCGCTGCACACGGTCGACGACAAAAGCACCGGGGTACAGCAGCACCTGGCGCAGTTGCGGGAAGAAGCCGGCCGGCCGGTTCAGCAGCAGCAGGCCGGCTTGCGCGGCGACCAGCACACGCATGGTCTCGGTCACTTCCAGCCCGGCACAGCCGATCACCGGCTTCTCGGCCACCAGCACCTGGATGTGTTTTTTCAGCTGCAGCTGCAGGTCGGCCGGCAGGCGGGCGAAATACGGCATGCGCTGGCGCAGGATCTCGCGCCAGGCCTGCGGGAACGGCAGCCGCCGCACACGCCAGCGGCGCTGGGCGCGCCACAGCGGCGGGCCCCAGAGCCAGGAGCTCGCAGCGGCGAGCAAGGCCACGATAAAAACGAACACCACGGTCGCGGCTTCCGTGCTGACAAGGAGTTCAGCACGTGGGTGCGCCGACGTGGCAATTCAAGGGCCCGCGTGGCGGGGCCGCGGCGCGGTCAGGGCTGCTGCGGTTCGCACAGCACCTCGGTCTTCACCGAGTTGGCGATGAAACATTCCTCGTGCGCGCGGTGGTGCAGCCTGTGCAGTTCGTCAGTGCTGGGCTGGTGGCCGGCAAAACGCACCATGGGGCGCAGCGTCACCCGGGTCATCGCGACGCGGCCCTCGGCGTTTTTCTGCATCAGGCCGATGGCGTCGTCGCGGTAGTGCTCGACGCAGAAGCCGGCCTGCGCCGCCAGCGACAGGAACCACAGCATGTGGCAGCTGGACAGCGCGGCGACGAACATCTCCTCGGGGTCGACGGCGGCGGCGTCCGAGTAGCGCGGCACCACATCGGGCGAGGACGACCCTGGCACAACGGCACCACCGTCGAAACGCAGCGTGTGCGCGCGGTGGTAGCGGTTGTCGGTGAAAGCCTCGCCCTCTTGGCGCTGCCATTCGAGCTGGGCGGTGTAGGTGCTCATCGCGGCATTGTCGCCGGCCTGCCGTCGTAGGAAGGCTCCTACCTGGCCATGCGCCGCAGGCCGATGGCCCGGCCCCGGGGTGGCGCGTAACTTTGTGGACATGGGGCGCCGCCCCCACTGTCCCATCCACCAACCAAGGAGCTGCCATGAACCGAAGCCAACTGGGCTGTTGCGCCGCACTGGCCGTGCTGCTGTCGCTGCCGATGCTGTCGCAGGCCGCCGAGCTGTCGCCGCAGGCGCGCTACGAGAAGGAGCGCCGCGCCTGCATGGACGGTGTCTCGACACAAAGCCGCAAGGACTGCCTGTACGAAGCGCAGTCGGCCCTGCGCGACGCCAGGCAGGGCCGCCTGGGCGGCGAAGACCCGCAGCAGCTGCGTGCCAACGCGCTGCGTCGCTGCGAAGCGCACAACGACATGATCGAACGCCAGGCCTGCCAGCGCATGGTGCAGGGCGAAGGCAGCGTCAGCGGCTCGGTGGCCGGCGGCGGCCAGATCAAGGAGATCACCACCGTCATCGTCGGCCAGGCCGGCAACGAGGTGGTCGTTCCCGCACGCTGAAGGCCGGGGTGCAACGGCGGCCATGCCATCATGGCCGCATGATCCAGCTGCACCATTACCCCAGCAACGCCAGCTTCGCGCCGCATGTGCTGCTGCGCGAGCTCGGCGTTCCGTTCGAGCTGCTGCTCGTCGACCGCCAGCAGCACGCACACAAGTCGCCCGCCTACCTGAAGCTGAACCCGAACGGGCTGATCCCGGTGCTGGTGGACGGCGACCTGGTGCTCTACGAAACCGCCGCGATCTGCCTGCACCTGGTGGACACGCACCCGCAGGCCGGGCTGGCGCCGGCGCTGGGCACGGCCGAGCGTGCGCACTTCTACAAGTGGCTGGTCTGGCTGTCGGCGACGCTGCAGTCCATGCTGATCCATTACTTCTACGGCGACCGACTGGTCGACGACGGCAACGCCGACGGCACGGCCCAGGTGAAGGCCCATGCGCAGGCGCGTGTCGTCGAACTGCTGCAGCAGATCGACGACCAGCTGGCCGCCCACGGCCAGCCCTGGCTGCTGGGCGCGGCCTACAGCGCCGCCGATCCTTATGCCTTCATGCTGTGCCGCTGGACCCGTGGTTTCTCCACGCGGCCGGCGCGCAGCTTCCCTCACATCGGACCCTGGATGGCCCGTGTGGCGGCGCGACCGGCGGTGCTGGCCGCGGTGGCGGAAGAGAAGCTGCCGATGCCGCTGTACTGAGCTGCGCCGAGCGGCCCCGGATGCGGCCTGTTACAGCTTTCCACGGCCCGTGACGCGGGCGCCCTCATTTTTGGGATGAATGTCCCGAAAATGAGTTGAACCCTCATCGCCTGCATCCAGGCGAGCCCTCCCGAGAACAAGGACCGTCGTGGGACCCACCAGCCAGCAGCCGCAACACCACCGCACCCCCCACCAGCCCCGCACCACCCCGCTTCCGCTCCGCAACAGCCTGCCTGTGCTCGCCGTGCTGGGCCTGGGTTTGGCC
>JBASTF010000954.1:0-2542 GCA_049274755.1 Rubrivivax sp.
GCGCGGCTGGCTGGCCGGCAGCGGCGTGAAGCTCGAGGTCTTCCGTGCGCTCGACCGCTGGTGGGCCTGGCTGCAGCCGGGCCAGCTGCGGCGCCTGCACCAGAAGCTCTGCGCCGTCGACCAGCGCCAGGCCTTCGTCGGCGGCATCAACATCATCGAGGACCGTCACGACCTGAACCACGGCTGGACCGACACGCCGCGGCTGGACTTCGCCATCGGCCTGCGCGGCCCGCTGGCGCTGCAGGTGCACAGCGCCACGCGGGCGATGTGGTCGCGTGCCAACCTCGGCCACGGCTGGCGCGACGAGGTACGCACGCTGGCGCGCAGCACGGCGCCGCTGGACCAGGGCATGGCCTTGCTGCGCCGCTTGCGTGCGCGCCAGCAGCGGCAGAGCGCAGCGGCGGCGGCCCAGCCGGTGCGGGCCGCGTTTGTCGTGCGCGACAACTTCCGCCAGCGCCGCGCCATCGAACGCAGCTACATCGAGGCCATCCGCGGCGCACGCCAGCGCATCGACCTCGCCGTGCCGTACTTCTACCCCGGCCACGGTTTCCGCCGCGCACTGCGCCAGGCGGCGCGGCGCGGTGTGCAGGTGCGGCTGCTGCTGCAGGGCAAGATCGACTACCGCATCGCCGCGCTGGCGGCGCGTGCGCTGTACGACGAACTGCGCCACCACGGCGTGCGCATCTTCGAATACACGCCGGCCTTCCTGCATGCCAAGGTCGCCGTCGTCGACGACGACTGGGCGACGGTGGGCAGCAGCAACATCGACCCGCTGTCGCTGCTGCTGAACCTGGAAGCCAACGTCGTCGTGCGCGACGCCGGCTTCGCCAGTGCGCTGACGGCACGGCTGGACGCGGCGATGGCGCAGTCGCTGGAGGTCGGCGAACAGCCGCAGCGGGGCTGGCGCAGCTGGCTGCACCGCGGCATCGTCGCCTGGGTGGCGAACGTCTACCTGCGGCTGGCTGGCATCACAGGCCGCTATTGACGGCCCCTGGGCCCGTTGCCGCGCACCGGGCCGTCCCCCCGAGGGGGGCTGAAGCGACCCGGGAAACCCGGGACGCTTCAGATCGCCGGGGCGTCGCCGTAGCGGTTCACGCCTGGCGTGCCGCGCCGCAGGCCGTTGTCGGCCAGCATCCACAGCCAGCCGATCACCGGCACCAGGGCCAGCAGCACCCACCAGCCGGATTTGTCGCGGTCGTGCCAGCGTTTGGCCGAGATCGCGATGGCCGGCCACAGCAGCAGCAGGTTGACGAAGACCTCGGCTTCTTCCGAGCGCCAGCGTGCGATTTCCAGCAGCGTTCGCCCCAGCAGCGCCAGGCCGGTGAGGGCGAGCACGCCGTAGAGCCAGAAGCTGCGGCGCGAGATGCGGCCGCGCGGGTTCAGGAACAGATGGGCCGGCGACAAGGTATCGTCGCCATCGAGCCAGTTGTCGTCGGGATGCCGTTGCATGTCCCGATTGTCCGACGGCTGGCCGACACCGGGCTTGCAAAGCCAGACGGGAATCTTGGGCCATGCCGACTTCGACACGCCGTGCACGCCGCACGGGCAAGACCAGCGCCCCGCCGCCGCTGGATCTGGCGCTGCAGGGCGGCGGTTCCCACGGCGCCTTCACCTGGGGCGTGCTCGACCGCCTGCTGGACGACGAGGAACTGCAGTTCGACGGCGTCAGCGGCACCAGCGCCGGCGCACTGAACGCCGCCGTGCTGGCCACCGGCATGGCCAACGGCGGCCGTGCCGCTGCGCAGGCGGCACTGCGCGCCTTCTGGGACGACGTGGCGACGCAGAACGGCTGTTTCGGCGGCCTGCCGGTGTGGCCGATGCCCGGGCGCGGCATCGCCGCCTTCAACCTGGACATGAACCCGTTCTACGCCTGGTTCAACCAGGTGTTGCATGCCTTTGCGCCGGCGCAGTTCAACCCCTACGACCTGAACCCGCTGCGCGACGTGGTGGCGCGCCATGTCGACGCGGCGGCGCTGCAGCGTGGGCCGCTGTCGCTGTTCATCACCGCCACCGCGGTGCGCACCGGGCAGCCGCGGGTCTTCAGCGGCGCCGAGCTGGGGCTGGACGCGCTGCTGGCGTCGGCCTGCCTGCCGCAGCTGTTCCGCCCGGTGGTGGTCGATGGCGAGCCCTACTGGGACGGCGGCTACAGCGGCAACCCGGCACTGTGGCCGCTGATCTACGAAACCGGGGCGCTGGACGTCGTGCTGGTGAAGATCAACCCGCTGTTGCGGGCCAGCACGCCGGAGACGGCGGAGGAGATCGCCGACCGCGTCAACGAGATCACCTTCAACGCCGGCCTGGTCAACGAGATGCGGGCCATCGCCTTCGTGCAACGCCTGGTGGCCGAAGGCCGCATCGACCCCGGCCACTACAAGAACCTGCGCCTGCACATGGTGGCCGACGACGAGGGCCTGGCGCCGCTGCATCCGTCGAGCAAGCTGAACACCGAGCGCCAGTTCCTGCAGGCCCTGCATGCGCTGGGCCGCGCCGCCGCCACACGCTGGCTGGCCGAACACCGGGCCGACCTGGGCCGGCGCTCGAC
>JBASTF010000955.1:0-3576 GCA_049274755.1 Rubrivivax sp.
CCCCCAGACACCGCCCAGGAACGGCGCGGCCATGCCGCCGCGCGCCCGCCGACCACGCTAGGAGACCGTGCCATGAACCCACGCCAGCGGCAGCAACCGCCCCGGCTCTGCCACACCGCCATCACCCTGGCCGTGCTGTCCATCTGCGGCAGTGCGCAGGCACAGCAGGCCGCGCCGGCGCCGGCCGCCGAGACCATCGTCATCCAGGGCCTGCGCGGCTCGCTGGAAAGCGCGCTGAACGCAAAGCGCATGGACCCCGGCATCGTCGACGTCATCAAGTCCGAAGACATCGCGAAGTTCCCCGACACCAACCTGGCCGAGTCGCTGCAGCGGGTGCCCGGCGTGGTAATCGACCGCGACGCCGGCGAAGGCCGCAACATCACCGTGCGTGGCCTGGGTGCCGACTTCACGCGGGTGCGCATCAACGGCGTCGAAGCCCTGGCCACCACCGGCGGTACCGACAGTTCGGGTGGCAACAACCGCAGCCGCGGCTTCGACTTCAACGTCTTTGCGTCGGAACTGTTCAGCAGCATCACGGTGCGCAAGAGCTCGTCGGCCGATGTCGACGAAGGGTCGCTGGGCGCCACTGTCGACCTGCAGACCTCGCGGCCCTTCGACTTCAAGAACTTCACCGCCACCGCCGCGGTGCAGGCGCGCTACAACGACCTGGCCCAGCGCACCGATCCCCGCATGGCCTTCCTGGTCTCCAACACCTTCGCCGACCGCAAGGTGGGGGTGCTGCTCTCGGGCGCGTACTCGAAGCGCCAGTTGTTCGAAGAGGGCTTCAGCACCGTGCGCTGGGACAACGGTCCCTCGTCCGGCGGCTGGTGTTCGCCGACAGGCGTCACGCCGGGCAATCCCAACAGCAGCGGCGCGCCCAATACCGCCACCACCTGCGGCCCCTCGGCCCAGGGTGTGCCGCGCCTGACCGGCACGCCTGAGAACATCGCGGCCTACAACGCCGCCAGCAACGCCAACAACTTCCACCCGCGGCTGCCGCGCTACGGCCGCCTGACACACAACCAGGACCGCCTGGGCCTGACCGGCGCGATCCAGGCGCGGCCCGCCGACGGCACGCTGCTGACGCTGGACCTGATGTACGCGAAGCTGAAAGCCACACGCCAGGAAGACTTCCTGCAGGCGCTGTCTTTCAGCCGCACCGCTGCCCAGGGCGGCAAGCCGCAGACCAGCGTCGTCGACACCGCCTACGGCACCAACGGTGCGCTGCTCTACGGCCAGTACACCGGCGTCGACATCCGCGCCGAGTCGCGTTTCGACAAGCTGCAGACCACCTTCACCCAGCCCACGCTGTCGCTGGAGCAGGACATCGGCGACAGGCTGAAGCTCAACGCCAAGCTGGGCCGCGCGAAGAGCAAGTTCAGCAACCCGGTGCAGACGACGACAACGCTGGACGCGCTGAACACCAACTACGCGATCGACTTCCGCGGCAACGACCGCCTGCCGGCCATCACCTACGGCTTCGATCCGGCGCAGGCCGGCGGCGCGCTGACCATCGTCGGTGTACCCCAGGTGAACTCGGGCACGCAGCCGACGACGATCACGAACACCACCTCGTCGGAGATCCGCATCCGCCCGCAGGGCTCGGAAAACATCAACGACCTGGCCCACCTGGACCTGGCCTGGGACGCCGTGCCCGGCAAGCTGACGCTGCGCGGCGGCCTGGACATCAAGAAGTACGGCTTCAAGACCTACGAGTTCCGCCGCGTCAACCAGAACGACACGATCTTCGCGCCCGCGGTGCCGGCGGCCAGCCTGACCACCAGCGTCAACGGCTTCGGCCGCGGCCTGGACCTGCCGGCCGGCACGGTGACCTCCTGGGTCATCCCCGACCTCAATGCCATCGCCCAGGCCTACGACATCTACTGCAACTGCATCAAGAGCGGCCCGGCCGGCGGCCCCGGCGACTTCACGCTGTCGTCGACGACCAACGGCAACGCACGCGGCAACAACCGCAGCGTCACCGAGAAGGACAACGGCGCGTTTTTCATGGGCGAGTTCGACACCAAGCTCGACGGCCACGCGCTGCGCGGCAACTTCGGCCTGCGCTATGTGAAGACCAAAATCTCCGCCACCGGCTACCTGGCCAGCGGCGGCGGCACCGAGGTCACCGTCGAAAACGAGTACAGCGACCTGCTGCCTTCGCTGAACGCCTCGCTGAACGTGACCAAGGACTTCATCGTGCGCCTGGGCATCGCCAAGGTGATGTCGCGGCCGCAACTGGGCAACCTGAACCCCGGTGGCACCATCAGCACCACCGGCACGCTGTCGATCACCAACGGCAACCCGCTGCTCAAACCCTTCCGCGCGAAGACGCTGGACCTCAGCTTCGAGTGGTACCACGACAAGAGCGGTTTCGTCGGCGTCGGCCTGTTCCAGAAGAAGATCGACACCTACATCCAGACGCTGCGCACGAACATGCCGTTCAACGCCACCGGCCTGCCGATGAGCCTGCTGCCCAGCAACTTCACCGGCGACGAGGTGTTCCAGGTGCAGGCCCCGGTGAACACCGAGGGCGGCAGGCTGTTCGGCTTCGAGATCAACTTCCAGCAGCCCTTCAGCTTCCTGCCCGGCATCGGCAAGAACTTCGGCGTGCTGCTGAACTACACCAACGTCAGCTCGAAGATCCAGTACGTCGTGTCGCCGACGGCCGGCGGCACCGTCAACGACGACCTCATCAACCTGTCGCCGCAATCGGCCAACGCGACGCTGTACTACGACGACGGCGCCTTCAGCGCCCGGATTTCGGCCAGCAAGCGCTCGGGCTTCCTGACACGCGTGCCGGGGCAGAACAACAACGACGTCGAAGGCAAGAACGGCTCGACCAACGTCGACCTCTCGGTCTCCTACAACTGGGACAAGCAGCTGAGCCTCACGCTGGAAGGTGTGAACCTGACGAACGAAGCCAACGACCAGTTCGTCAGCCGCGCACGCAACAGCAGCGTCGTCAACCACGTCACCGGCCGCGAGTTCATGCTCGGCGCGCGCTACAAGTTCTGACGCGGAGGGGCCCATGCACAAGACCTTGTTCGCTGCGGCGCTGGCTACCGCGGCGCCGGTGGTGCACGCCGACGTGCTGCCGGTCGGCAGCCTCATCACCGGCAGCGCCGGCGGTGCGTCGAACACGCTGCTGGGCCTGGACAGCAGTTTTGCCGACCAGCCCGGCAGCAACGTCACGGCGCTGGCTGCCGCCGATCTGGAATACCTGACCGGCGACTTCCAGTGGGCCATCGACTTCCAGGCCGACGGCCTGGTGCGTTTCTACGACAACGGCGGCGCCGGCTTCGTGGCCGGCAGCTACACGCTGGACTTCAGCTTCGCCGGGCTGCCGCAGCACGTCGGCAGCATCGTGCTGGCCGATGGCACGGCGCTGGGCGGCGGCAGCGTCACGGCCACCGTGCTGGATGGCCAGACACTGCGCTTCACGCTCAGCGACGTGGCCCTCACGGCGCCGTTTGCCAGTTTCGACTGGCAGGTGAACACGGTGCCCGAACCCGGCACTGCGGCGCTGCTGGCCGCGGGCCTGGCAGCACTGGCGCTGCGCCGCCGCAGCGGGGT
>JBASTF010000956.1:0-2105 GCA_049274755.1 Rubrivivax sp.
CTACGCCGCCGCGCGCATCGCGCTGCCGGCCACCCAGAAACTTTCGCTGGCGCGTGCCGATGACGGCCGCCTCAGCTTCGCCGTCAAGGAAGCCTGATGTTGTCGCGACGGAACCCCCAGCTCAACAACCACGGCGAGCTGATCCACCTGCTGTCCATCGAAGGCCTGCCCAAGGCCGTGCTGACGCAGATCCTGGACACCGCCGGCACCTTTCTCAGCGTCAACGACCGCGACGTGAAGAAGGTGCCGCTGCTGCGCGGCAAAAGTGTGTTCAACCTGTTCTTCGAGAACAGCACACGCACCCGCACCACCTTCGAGATCGCGGCCAAGCGGCTGTCGGCCGACGTGCTGAATCTCGACATCAACAAGAGCAGCACGGCCAAGGGCGAAAGCCTGCTGGACACCATCGCCAACCTCAGCGCGATGCATGCCGACATGTTCGTCGTGCGCCACAGCGAAAGCGGTGCGCCCTACCTCATCGCCCAGCACTGCGCGCCGCATGTGCATGTGGTGAACGCTGGCGACGGCCGCCATGCACACCCGACGCAGGGCCTGCTGGACATGTACACGATCCGGCACTTCAAGAAGGACTTCAGCCAGCTCACGGTGGCCATCGTCGGCGACATCGTGCATTCGCGTGTGGCGCGCTCCGACATCCATGCGCTGACGACGCTGGGTGTGCCCGAGATCCGCGCCGTCGGCCCCAAGACCCTGGTGCCGGGCGACCTGGCGCAGATGGGCGTGCGTGTCTGCCACGACATGGGCGAAGGCATCCGCGACGCCGACGTCGTCATCATGCTGCGGCTGCAGAACGAACGCATGAGCGGCGCGATGCTGCCCAGCGCCGGCGAGTTCTACAAACGCTACGGCCTGACGCCGGAGAAGCTGGCGCTGGCCAGGCCCGACTGCATCGTGATGCACCCGGGACCGATCAACCGCGGCGTCGAGATCGACTCGGCGGTGGCCGACGGCACCCACAGCGTGATCCTGCCGCAGGTGACCTTCGGCATCGCGGTGCGCATGGCGGTGATGAGCACGATCGCGGGGAACCAGGCATGAAGATCCTGATCAAAAACGGCCGCGTCATCGACCCCGCGTCGGGTCGCGACGAACAGGCGGACCTGGCCATCGCCAGCGGCCGCATCGTCGCCATCGGCAGCCCGCCGGACTTCGACGCCGAACGTGTCATCGACGCCGCCGGCCTGGTCGTCGCACCCGGCCTCGTGGACCTGGCGGCGCGGCTGCGTGAACCGGGCCAGGAACATTCCAGCATGCTGGAAAGCGAGCTGGCGGCAGCGGCGGCCGGCGGCGTCACCAGCCTGGTTTGCCTGCCCGACACCGACCCGGTGCTGGACGAACCCGGCCTCGTCGAGATGCTGAAGTTCCGCGCCCGCAAGCTCAGCCGCTGCCGGCTGTTCCCGCTGGGTGCGCTGACACGCCGCCTCGAAGGCCAGACGCTGACCGAGATGGCCGAGCTCACCGAAGCCGGCTGCGTGGGTTTCAGCCAGGTCGACGTGCCCATCACCGACACGATGGTGCTGCTGCGTTCGCTGCAGTACGCCGCCACCTACGGCTACAGCGTCTGGCTGCGGCCGCAGGACGCCTGGCTGGGCAAGGGTGTGGCGGCCCAGGGCGCCGTGGCGACACGGCTGGGCCTGTCGGGGGTGCCGGTGGCGGCCGAGACCATCGCGCTGCAGACGCTGTTCGAGCTGGTGCGTGCGACGAAGGCGCGTGTGCACATCTGCCGGCTGTCCAGCGCCGCCGGTGTCGAGCTGCTGCGGCGGGCCAAGGCCGAGGGCCTGCCGGTGACGGCCGACGTCAGCATCAACTCGCTGCACCTCACCGATGTCGACATCGGCTACTTCAACCCCGACATGCGGCTGACGCCGCCGCTGCGCCAGCAGGCCGACAGGGATGCTTTGCGCGCTGCGCTTTCTGACGGCACGATCGACGCGCTGGTCTCCGACCACAACCCGGTCGACGAGGACATGAAGAACCTGCCCTTCGGCGAGGCCGAACCCGGCGCCACCGGGCTGGAACTGCTGCTGAGCCTGGCGCTGCGCTGGGGTGCCGACGCCGGCCTGCCGCTGGCGCAGACGCTGGCG
>JBASTF010000957.1:0-20669 GCA_049274755.1 Rubrivivax sp.
GTCTATGCCCGGGTGGCTGCGGCTGCACGCAGCGCCGGCTGAGCCACCATGGTCAGCCCAGACCGGCCCGGCGCCAGGCGGCACGGCCCAGGTTGAGCCACAGCGTCGGCCGCCAGGGCTGTCGCCCCAGCAGTTGGGCGAAAGCAGCCATCGCCACTCCCGGATCACCCTGCTGCAGGTGCTGGTAGCCGTGCTGGAACACCAGCCTGTCCAGCCGCTGCCGAAGCGCGGACGCCGAGACGGGTTCGCCCCCGGGACTGCCGAGGCCGTAGCGCGCCACCACGGCACTGACGACCTCGTGCTCGTAGTTGCGCAGCCTGGCCTTGCGGGACGCCGAGCCCGGCAGCACACGGTACAGTGCCCCGACACAGTCCAGCCGGCTGATCTCGGCAGCCTGCGACATGCGCAGCCAGAAGTCGTAGTCCTCGCCCAACGGCAGTTCGGGCTCGAAACGCCCGACCCGATGTGCAACGCTGGCACGCAGCATCACTGTCGTCGTCAGCAGTTCGCAGTCGAAGAGCAAGCGGCCGTAGATCCAGCCTGAACGCTCGGGCACGCGCTCGCGTGTGGTGATCGGGCGGTTGGCGAAGTCGGGGCGCACGAAGCGGCCATCGTCGTCGGCGGCCCAGACATGCCAGCCGGTGTAGCAGGCTCCGACCCCGGCATGTGCTTCCATGTGCGCCACCTGGGCCGAGATCTTGCCGGGAAGCCAGATGTCGTCGGCGTCCAGAAAGGCGATGTAGTCGCCGCGGGCTTCGTCCATGCCGAGGTTGCGCGCACGCGCCGGGCCGCCGTTGGGCACTTCGATCACACGCAGCGCATCGCCGAAACGCCGCAGCGCCGCCACCGAGCCGTCCTTCGATCCGTCGTCGATGGCCAGGATCTCGATGCGGGGGTGGTCCTGGGCCAGAACACTCTGCACCGCCTCGGCCACATAGGCCTCGCAGTTGTAGACGGGGATGACGACCGAGACCAGCGCAACCATGTTGACCCCGACAACTCAGCCCCGGCCCAGTACGCGCTTCAAGCGCGACACGAGCGGGGACTCCGGTACAAACAACTGCTTGCCGGCAACGCCCAGACACACCTTGCCGCCGGTGTACTCGATGGGCACCCATCCGGACGGGCAGCCCTCGCCGGCAGCGGCTTCGCGCCAACGCACACCGTGCATGGCCAGACGGTGCGCCAGCGCCGGCGTCGACCCGAGGTCGACCACGAGAGGCTCCGCCTGACGGCCGATCTCGCGCAGACTGTTCAGCTGCGCTCGGTGATCCAGTTCGCGCAGCGCAGTGCCCGCGGCGAAAGCACCGGCCACAAGCAGCGCGTCAACTGCTGCAACAACAACAATGGCCCATGCCAACCCTGCTGCCGCACGTGGCGCCGGCACCAGCAGCCACAGCGCGACAGCCATGGACAGGGGCAGCAACCACAACTGCGGCACGTAGCGCGCCCACCAGGGCTCCGGGAAGGCCAGCGTCATCGCCAGCAGCGCCGCAGGAACGACAAGCGCGGCCAGCGTCGCCCTGCGCGAACGCCCCGGGCGCAAGAGAGGCACGAGCGCAACGGCGGTCAGCCCCATGGCAAGGCCGAACCAGGGACCGAAGCCACCGATGCGCACGTCGGTCTTGGTGGCAAACGTGCGCATCTCGCTGAGCGACACCGTACCGGGCAGCTTGAACTGCAGCGCCGGCGGCGCCGCCGCCGGGTCGGTGCCATCGAACTCGGAGTGGCTGCGCGAGAACACCGAACCCAGCAGCTTGACGATGCGGCCATGCTCCAGGATGCCGGTCGGCGCATTCGGCGTGATGATGTCGACCTTGCCCGCGCCGGCCAGCGGGTGCAGCGGATGGCCGTGGCGCAAGGTGTTCGTGACATAGGGGTTGAACCCAAGCAGCAGCACACCGACGACCAACGATCCTGCACCCAGCTGAGCCCAGGAACGGGCTGAGGTCCAGCCGCCGAACGCCGCGAGCGCGGCCACCAGGGCCAGCCACATCAGCACCCCGTACGCGGCGCCCGATCCTTTCACCAGCGGCAGAAGGCACAGCACAAGCGCCAGCGTCGCCAGGTCCACACCGCGGCGACCAGCCGGCTCCAGCACCACCGCGACTGCGCGCGCCAGGAAGACCAGCATCAGACTGGCGATGACGCCATCGTTGGTCAGCGTCGGCCATTGCATCGCGACCACGGGGCTGGCCGCAGCGGTCGCCGCGATCAGCAGCGACCGCCCACGAGGCAGACGCAGCTTGTGGCGCAGCAGATCGAAGCTGCACAAGCCGCCGGCCAGTGCCAGCGCCAGGTTGATCGACTTGCCGATCTCCACCGACAGCCCCAACGCCGGGAACAAGGCGGCCCATGTCCACACGCCCTTGGCGTAGCCATTGATCCACAAGGCGTGGGGGCCTACGTATGGCCCGTCCCGATACGGATTCCAGCCCGCAGCCAGCGCCAAGGCCGCCTGCTGGTGGTACTGCTGTCCATCGAACGAGATGTCGTGCACCAGGGCGGCCATCAACAGACAACCCACGATCGTCGACAGCAGCGCAGCGAGCACGGACATGGCCCGCAGGCGCTGCATGTGTGCGGTCAACACGCCCCATGTCGCCAGCACCGCGGCGGCGGCGATGGCACACACGCCAGCTGGCACGAGATGGCCCAGGAATGTCCACATCGACACCGCGGCAGCGACGGCGCCGACAATCAGCACCAGCAGCAACAGGCCGCTGGCCTGTGCCGCGCTCGCCGGCAGCCGCTCAGGAGCGGGCGACAAGGTAGACACCGGCGCAGATCAGCAGCACTCCCGCTACGCGCTGCAAGGCGACCTGCTCTCCGAGCATCCAGCCGACGACAACCGTCAAAGCAAACCCGGCGCCGACCAGCGGGTAGGCCTTGCTGACCTCCCACTGCGACAGGACCTTCAGCCACACGACGGCCGACAGCCCGTACAGCAGCAACCCGAACAGCAGGCGCCCGTTGCTGCCCAGATCGCGCAACAAGACCAGCGGCTCGGCTGCAAACGTCCGGCCCGCGACAGCGCTGCGCAATATGAACTGCGCGCCCACGGACAGGCAGATGCTGAGCAGCGCGAACAGGGTCGATCTCATCGCCGGTCTCGGTAGAGGGGCCCGTAGTGTCACCGAATTCGGTGTCGGCGCCCGGCGGTGGGCAGGGCCGACGCGTGGGAAACTCTTCACGTCCGCCCCGTCCGTCGACAGGTGGCAACACCGCGGCGACTAAAGTCGCAGTGCTCAAGAACTGCCCGAGCCTGAACGGCAACACCGAATGCCCGATTCCGCCAACATGGACAAGCAGGAACCCCGAACCGAGGATCTGCCTCTGGTCGTCGATTTGGATGGCACGCTCACGCCGACGGACACCCTCGTCGAGTCGGTACGGGTGCTGGCCGTGCAGCAGCCGCGCGCGCTGTTCCGGTTGCCGGCCTGGCTGCTGCGCGGCCGGTCGGCATTGAAGGCCGAAGTCGCTGCGCGTGCGTCGCTGGACGTGCGGCACCTGCCCTTGCGGGCTGAACTGCTTACCTACCTTGCGCAGCAGAAGGCCCTGGGCCGGCGCATCGTGCTGGCCACGGCCGCCGATCGCAGCATCGCAGACGCTGTTGCAGCGCGCGTCGGTCTGTTCGACGCCGTCCTGGCCAGCGACGGTGCAATCAATCTGAAGGGGCAGGCCAAACTGGCGGAGATCCGTGCGCGGGTGGGGGAGAAGTTTGCCTACGCAGGCGACAGTTCGGCGGACCTGCCCGTTTGGCGAGCCGCGGGCGCAGCGCTGCTGGTCGACGTGGCACCCGCTGTGGCGCGCCAGGTGCGGCAGGCGGTGCCGGTCGAGCGGGAGTTTCCCGGCGCGCCCGGCTCCTGGCGGCTGTGGCTGAAAGCCGCGCGTGTGCACCAATGGCTGAAGAACATGCTGATCTTCGTGCCGCTGCTGACCTCGTTCTCCTTCTCGCAGGTCGACAAGATCGGGCTGGCGCTCACCGCCTTCCTGGCCTTTTCACTGCTTGCATCCGCAACCTACCTGGCCAACGACATCTGGGATCTGGACACCGATCGTGCGCACCCGCGCAAAGTGAACCGGCCATTCGCAAGCGGAGCGATACCGATTCAGCGTGGCTTGCCGGTGGGACTGTCGTTGCTGGCGGGCGGCATGCTGCTCGGTGCGCTGGTGTCGCCGGGCTTCCTGGCCGTGCTGGTTGCGTACCTGGCGTCGACCAGCGCCTACAGCTTCGTGCTGAAGCGCTACGTGCTGCTTGACGTCGTGATGCTGGCCACGCTGTACACGATGCGCGTGGTCGCAGGTGCGATCGCGATCCGTGTGGAACTCAGCCCCTGGCTGCTCGCGTTCTGCGTCTTCACCTTCTTCAGTCTGGCACTGGTCAAGCGCTGCTCGGAACTGGTCTCGTTCCAGCGAGCCGGGCGTTCGTCCGCCAGTGGCCGCGACTACCAGGTGAGCGACCTTGCCGTGCTGTGGCCGCTGGGCGTGGGCGCTGGACTGTGCTCGGTCGTCGTGTTCGGGCTCTTTGTCGCCACCGTCGCGGCCGCTGGCCTGTACGCACATGCCAACCTGCTCTGGCTGGTGGGCGTGGGCCTGCTCTACTGGATGGGGCGGCTGTGGATCAAGACCTCGCGCGGCGAGATGCACGATGACCCCATCGTGTTCACGCTCAGCGACTTCGGCACGCGCACGGTGCTGCTGCTGATGGTGGCAACCACCATCGCAGCCTACATCTGAGTTGTCCGCAGTCAGGCCATACGCAGGAAGTACACGTTCTGGTTGGGCACGACCAGGACACAGGTGCGCCAGCGGCTGACATAGTAGAACTTGGTGTTGACGCCGCCGACCGACAGCGACAGCGAGGCCGAAGGTTTGCTGCCGGTGACTGGAACAAGGCTCATGTCCCAGGTTGTTCCCGAGTTCGGCTTGATGCGGTAGACCTTGTGCGTGCCTTCGTCGCCGCCGTTGTAGAAGTAGTAGCAGTCCGCGCTGGCGTCATAGGTCAGCGCCGAGGTCACGAACAGGTTCGCGTTGGCCTGGAAGTCGGACAGTGCGCTCGATGCGTTGAACGCGATGGCGGTCTTCGCGCCGGTGGCGGGATCGATCACGCACGAGTTGACCGTGAAGCTGTTCGTGTAGCTGAAGCCGTTGCCGGTCGACAGGTGGTAGATGACACGCCGCTTGCTGTCGAAAGCGCTGCCGATGGCGCCGACCGTCGCCGCCCCCGACAGCGTGAAGGCCGAGTAGCTGCTGGCGGCCGGCGTCGTTCCCGGCGCGAACTTGTAGCCGGTCGTGCTGTACCAGGTGCCGGTGGACGGATCGCGGGCACACAGATACGGGCCCTGATTCGGCCGGTTCGCGAATGCCCCCGCGGCGTCCCAGTTGTTGTCCGAGAGGCGGAAGCCGTCCTGCACCAGCCAGTCGGCGGCGCCGCTGCCCCAGAAGCGGCCGCCGACGACAACACGGCCGAGTTCCGGGATGTAGTTGACGTCCGTGTAGGTGTGTCTCGGCGCAGGCTTGTTGCTGTTCAGGTAGGCCGAGACCAGGCCCGTCGTTGCATAGCTGCTGGCGTCGTCGGCGGCGCGCAGCGTGTTCCACGAGGGCGTGTCGACATCCAGGCGCAGTGCCATGACGCGGTTGTTCGTCAGATTGCCGCCGTGGCCTCCTGCGGCTGCCGAGATGCAACGCAGCTGCGACACGTCGTCGATCCAGGCCAGACCGCAGTAGTCTTTCAGTTCGTTGGGTGCCGTGGTACCGCTGATCTGGCCCCACTGCCCCACGGGCTTGCCCTGCAACCAGGCGGGCACGGCCACCTCGCCGCTGGCAGGCATCGCGGACCACACTGGTTTGACGTCGAAGGCCGCCTCGACCTGGCTCCAGTTCGTGCACGACAACAACCGCTCGTAGCCCGCCTGAGCCCCAGGCACGCCGAAGCGCACCGCATAGGCGAGTGCCGGCTGCATGTTGTGCAACATGCTCGGTGTCGACTGCTCCGGGAAATACTGTGATGCGAGCACGTTGTCGGTCGTGCTCATCCATGCATAGATGCCGGTGTTGGGCGGCTGGTAGGTCTCGGTATAGGCCTGCGCCACCGTGTAGAACGACCCGGTCCCGTTGACGTAGTCCGGCCGCTTGCTGGCGTTGACCCGGATCAGGTAGTTGACAGGGTTCACATACCACCAGGATCCCCTGGGCTGCAGCCGGTTGACCACGCCTTGAGCGTTCCACGCGTGGAAGGCGTCGAACTTGGTCTGGTAGCCGGCATCGAGGATCAGCGCCAGCGCCCGGCCCCAACCCGTGGCAGCAGAGAAGAAGTCCTGCTGCCACATGGCCACTTCACCCTGGCCCTTGACCGAGTCGTACTCCTCGCCGGGTTCGATGATGCCGAAGACGTTGGCGGTCTGGCCGACGTAGCGGCTGTGGTAGTGGTCGATGTTGTTCTGCACGACCGTCTTGAACTCGGTGCGCAGCGTCGCGTCGTCGTCGGGCAGGATGGAGTAGGCCGTCAGCAGCGAACGCCACTGCCACGCGCAGGCGCGGGTCTGCCAGGCCCCCAGCACCGACTGCACCAGGCCCTTGGCCTGGATGCGCATGTCGTCGGACTTCACGAGATGCACGTAGGTGGCGACAAAGAGCGCCTCCTCCATGAAGTAGAAGCGACCAGTGACCAGATAGGCCATGTAGCCCATCGAGGGGTGGTGCGCGATGTCGAAGGCCGGGGCGTTGCCGCCGGACGGGGCCGGCGTGTAGGTGCTGCGCGTCGATGAACCGCCGTTGGGCACCAGCGTCGGATAGGCCGAGAAGCGGAACGGGCGGTTCGTCGTCTCGTCGCGGTAGTGCACACCATAGCGGCCGGCACCGTAGCCATTCCACACCACAGAGCGGAAAACCGTCGCCGAGTCCGTGCTGTCGGCCACCAGGTACAGCACGTCGTGCTCAGGCAGCGGCCCGATCGGCTCCTGGTAGCCGGTGCTGTACATGTCGTCGTCGCTGTACGTGTACGAGCCCTGCTGCAAGGGGGCGAAGCTCTTGGGCTGCGCGGCGACGCGGCCGGCGCCGGCCGCCAGTTCGGCACGGTAGGTCGGCACGACCTCAGTGCTCATCAGATAGGCGGCGTCATGGCGAACCACCAGTTCGCGGCTGGCGCCCAGCCAGTGCGACAGCAGGCTGCCGCTGACCAGCACCGTGCGCTGGTGGTGCTTCAGGTCGATGGCGGCGCTGAAGCGCTGCGTGCCGCCCAAGGTGAACGTGTAGGTGGCGCTCTTGTTCGTCGGGCCGGCAACCTGCAGGAAGCCGTTCTCCACCCACGGCAGCACTTCGACGGCACCGCTGGCGAAGAGACGCACTTCCAGCCAGGCAACCAGATGGGCATCGCTGCCGACCGGCTTGCGATAAATCCACGACGACATCACCGGGCCCGAGACCCAGGCCATGAACGGCGCATCCCAATCGGTGCCCGACCAACTCACGCTACCGAAGCTGCCGGCCCCGACCTGCGCCGTGATGCCAGTGCTCTTCAGGTTGCTCAGCGTCAGCACGGTGCCACTGGTGGCGGTGCTGGTTGCACTCAGCGTCACGGTGGCAGAGGCGGCCGCCGACACGGCAACCTCGCCTGCCAGCACCGCGAACTTCAGCGAGCCGTCCGGCCAGACATTCTTGGGTGTGACCTGGAAACTGCCGCTGTCCGCGGCCACCGTGCTGCCGGCAGGAATATCGCCGGCACGGAATGCAAAACCGACGCAGTAGGGAACGGTGGTGCTGGCCGTCGGCGACAGCAAGGTGAACTGCATCGCACCCATCTTGCTGCCGAAAGCGGCCGTCGGGGCCGGCGCCGGCGGCGTTGGCGCCGGCGGTGTCGGCGACGGCGGCGTTGGCGAAGGCGACTCGGGGGTCGGTGCCGCCTCCGGCGTACCCGCCAGCGGCTCGGCGTCGTTGCCGCCACCGCAGGCCGTCAATGCAGCGCAGCCGACGGACAGTGCGGACAGCCGGAGGAAGTCCCGGCGGTTTTGTTCGGTCATGAGACCCCCTGGAAATGAAATTGCTGACCCGCTATCGGACACCGCCGCGAGACCTGAAGATTGTCCGCGCCGTCCACCTGAGCCGACGTGACGTATGGCCCCGAGGTCGCAAACGTGACATTTTTATACAGATATGAGAGCGGTGATACAAGACGCGCCTCCCACAGCCGAGATGACGACGGACCCCACGGCGCTGCATGGTGCGTGAAATGCTGCAGGCCCAAACCGCTGATTTCGCGCCGAGAATGCCGAGTTTTCCGACTGCTGCGTTCCCATGCACCAAGCACCTGAGGCCCATGTCGCCGACGCCCCCGCCTTCGACGATGCGGCGCTGTCGGCCACCGAACGGCGCGATGGCGCCCTGGCCTCGTGGCGGCAGGCGCTGCAGCAGCAGGGTGCGGTCGGCGCGGCACGTGCGGCGCGGGGTCACTTCGCCATCGGCCTGCGCGACCAGGACGGCGCCGCATTTCTGGCGGTCGACCGCTTCGCGACGCAGACCCTGTGCTACAGCATCGGGGCGGATGGACTGCGTTTCTCGCCGCGCGCCGACGACCTGGCCACAAGCCGCGACGACATCGATCTGCAATCGATCTACGACTATCTGTATTTCCACGCCATCCCGGCGCCGCGCACCGTGTTCCGCGGCGTGCAACGCCTGCCGGCCGGCCACTGCCTGACGTTTGCCAACGGCCAGGCCACGCTGCAGCGCTACTGGCAGCCCAGCTTCGACGAAAGGCCAGCCGGCTTCGCCACATCGCGCCAACGCTTCCGCGACCTGCTGGCCCAGGCCGTGCGCCGCCAGCTCGACGGTACGCGGGCCGCGTGTTTCCTCAGCGGCGGCACCGACAGCTCGACCGTGGCCGGCATGATCGGCGAAGTCAGCGGCAAGCCGGCGGCGACCTACTCGATCGGCTTCGAGGCCGAGGGCTACGACGAGATGGCATTTGCGCGCATCGCGGCACGCCACTTCGGCACCGAGCACCACGAGTACTACGTGACGCCTGCCGACCTGGTGCGCAGCATCCCTGCGATGGCGAAGCACCACGACCAGCCGTTCGGCAACTCGTCGGCGCTGCCTGCCTTCTACTGCGCGCTGAAGGCACGCGAGGACGGTGTCACCCGTCTCTTGGCCGGCGACGGCGGCGACGAGTTGTTCGGCGGCAACAGCCGCTATGCGACACAGCGTGTCTTCGCCTGGTACCAGGCCCTGCCCGCCGCGCTGCGCAAGCACGCGCTGGAGGCGCTGACCGACCGCGGCACGCTCGACGCCTTGCCGCTGCTGCGCAAAGTGGCCAGCTACGTGCGACAGGCACGGGTACCCATGCCCGACCGCCTGCAGACCTACAACCTGCTGGGACGCATGGGTCGCGAACAGGTGCTGACGCCGGCCTTCCTGGCCCAGGTGAACGCCCAGGGGCCGGCGCAGCAGGAACGCGACGTCTGGTCCGAATCCGGCGGCGCCAGCCTGGTCAACCGCATGCTGGCCTTCGACTGGCGCTACACGCTGGCCGAAAACGACCTGCCCAAAGTGCGCGGCGCCGCCGAACTCGCCGGTGTGACCGTCGGTTATCCGCTGCTGGACCAGGACCTGGTCGAGTTCTCCGAGCAGTTGTCCAGCGACGACAAGCTGCGCCGGCTGAAACTGCGCTGGTTCTTCAAGGAAGCGCTGCGCGGCTTCCTGCCCGACGAGATCATCACGAAGAAGAAGCAGGGCTTCGGCCTGCCCTTCGGCGTCTGGGCCACGCGCGATGCAGCACTGAAGGCGCTGGCCGTCGACTCGGTGCGCGGCCTGGGTGAACGTGGCATCGTGCGCCGCGAGTTCACGAGCGACCTCGTCGACCACTATCTGCCCGAGCACCCGGGCTACTACGGCAGCATGGTCTGGATCCTGATGATGCTGGAGCAGTGGTTCCGCGCGCACGCGCCGGACTACAAACTTGCCGGCTAACGCCGGCCGCGTTCAGACGCCCGCGAGGTTGCGCGCCAGCCGCAGGCCAAAACGCAGGCGCTGCGTGTCCCAGGGCGTGAACCGCGGCAGCTCGTGCAGGCGCAGGCCGGCGCCGCTGCGCGCCGCACCAGGCGAGGTGCTGACCGCGGCGCTGAACCCCAGCCGGCGCACGGTCTCGACGTCCCTGGGCAGATAGTCGTCGCCGGGCTTGCCGTTGGGGTAGGCAAACAGGCGCACCGGCTGCTGCAGCCGCGACTCGAGCTCGGCCTTGTTGCTGGCGATCTCGTGTTCGGCCTGCGCCGCATCCAGCCGCGCCAGAATGGGATGCGACACCGTGTGGGCGCCGATCTGCATGCCGGCTGAGGCCATCGCCTTCAGTTGTTCGGAACGCATCATCAGGTCGTGCGGCAGCGCGGCGCCGGCCAGCGCGGCCAGGCGGTCCACGCAGGCCTGGCGCTCGTCGAAACCGAGGTACTTGATGGCTCCCAGCAACTGGCGCATCGCCGCCCGCCGCGCCGGCCAGCCGCCGAGATCGAGCAGGGACAGCCTAGGCAGCCCAAGGCCGGACACGTCCAGCCGATCGGCACGGCAGCGCCGCAGCGACTCGACGACGGTGTCGTTCCACATGCGGCCGCCGTCGAGGAATCCGGTGGCGATGAAAAACGTCGCCGTCAGGCCGTGGCGCCGCAGGATGGGCATCGCCAGATCGTGGTTGTCGGCATAACCGTCGTCGAAGGTGATGCAGGCGGCACGCGGCGGCAGGCCGCCGCGTGCCAGGCGGTCCGTGGCCTCGTCCAGCGGCAACACGCGGAACCAGCTTGCCAGCCAGCGGCAGATGGCATCGAAGTGCGGCGCGTCAGGATCGCCGGGGAACAGCGGGTCGGCCTGGGCCAGCACACGATGGAAGATCACGATGGACAAACGCCCCGCCGCACCGGGTGGCGACAGCAGGCGCAGGCCGGCGCGCAGCAGCGGGTCGTAGACGGCGGCGGCCATCAGCCCTGCACCTCGATCGGCATCTCGATCACACGCTGGCGGCCACCACCCAGCCACCAGGACACCTCGCCGAAGGTGCTGCCCTGCGAGACGATGTAGGTGCCGCCCTTGGACAGCAGGTACATGTCCGCCGTGGCGTCGACCATCGAGCGGTAGCGCTTGCCGGGCAGTTCCAGGATGCGGTTCCCGAAGGCGGCGCGGAACGCCGCCGAGACCGAGCCATCCAGCGTCGAGATGAAAAACCGCGTGTGCGCCGGGAACTCCTGCATGCGCCGCAGATAGGACTCGATGCGCGGCACGTTGGCCCGGTCCTTGGGATCGACGGTGATGCGCACCTGCACGCAGACGTCGTCCGCCTGCACCGGCACCTCGGCGATGCGCGCCGCCACCTCGGCACTGGGGCGCACACGGGCAAAAAAGGCCAGGTAGCGGTCGAGATAGGGTTGCGGCGTGGCCGCATACAGGAAGTCGACCGCCGGGAAGATGCGGCCGCGGCGCTCGATCAGATAACTGTCCGGCAACTCGGCATCGACGTCGAAGCGCCAGTAGCCGCGTGGCCACCAATAGGGTTTGCTGGGATGGGTGATGACGGGCACCATCCAGCGTTTCTCGGTGATCGGCACCTCGCGGAAACCGGTGACGCCGTCGATCGACACGATGTCCGCCATCGTGCAATTGACCCAGCCCTCTCTGTTCCAGAACAAGGTCGTGTTGTCCAGGCCGAAGCTGGCGTCGTAGATGGCCAGCAGCTTGAGCCGGTTGCCCAGGCCCATGTAGTCGATGTTGATGACCACGACCTTGCGTCCCAGCCAGGACAGGCCACGGTGCAGCCAGCGGCGGTAACGCTCTTCGCTGATCCAACGCACGGGTTCGTTTCCCTCAGGTGTTGCGCAGGCGCGGAGCGGGCGGCCCACGCAACGTGGCGGCGGATGGGGCCGGCATCCCGGCACCTGCGGGCGCCAGGGCCTGCTGCTGGGCGAAGCGCCGCCCCAGCATCGCCATCACCATCACGTTGTACGGCAGGTCGTAGTAGGCCAGGCTCAGGAAGGCGCCGCCGATGGCAAACGCGATCATGCTGACCTGGATCATCGAGCCGAGGTCGGTGGCCCACTTCAGGTCTGGGCGGCTGCGGCCGATGCGGTTCATGTCGCGTGCAGCCCACCAGGTGGCGGCGCCGATGGCCATGAACAGGAACAGGCCGACGAACCCATGTTCGCCCATGATCTGGAAGTAGATGCTGTGTGCGGCATGCGGGTCGTCCGGCACCGGTGCGTAGCGCTGAAACACGATGCTGTTCCAGATGCTGAAGCCGCCGCCGAAGATGCGGTCCTGGGCCAGGTGCCAGGCCATCCACCAGGCATTGATGCGGCCTTGCGCGGACGCATCGGACTGGTAGCTCTTGATCGTGTCCATGCGCTCCCACCACTGTTCGGGCATCAGCGACAGCGCGCCGATGCCGAGAACGACGATGGCAATGCCGAACACGATCTTGCGGTCGCTCTTCAGCCAGAAGAACAGGCCCATGCCGGCCAGGGCCAGCAGGGCGCCACGCGAGTGCGTGCCCAATGCCGTGACCACGCACAACACCATCGAGGCCGTCATGATCTGGACGGCGCGCTTGTTCTTCATCTGCAGTTGCAGGTAGCGCATCAGCGGCACGACGCTGAGCACCGCAATGGCGATCTCGTTGTTGCCCTCGATGAAGCCCCCTGGCCCCCAGACCCGGTGGTTGCCGCCGGTGAGGATGGTGAAGACACCGCCCTTGACGCCGTAGTAGGCGATCGACACGACGCAGATCCAGATGAACACGTCGAGCCTGAACTTCGTCGTGATCAGCGCCAGCGTCACGAAGAGCATCAGGTAGATCTTCATCGAGCGCTCCCACAGCAGATAGCTCTCGTTGAAGAAGATCGAAAACGGCAGCGTGATGCAGATCCACAGCGCGAACGCCAGCAACCACCACGACCCGGCACCGACCATCGGGTTCTGCTTCTCCTTCGTGACCAGCAGGCCCAGCAACGTGCAGATCGCGATGCCGGTGGCCACAGGCCAGCCTGCAGCCGCGTAGCCGAACTGCATGTGCGGGCTCATCAGGCTGACCAGCGACCAGGACATCACGCCGATCCAGGGATGGCGCAGCGACCACAGCGTCGCCACGACCAGCATCGCGAGGATGACGAGGTCTCTCATCGGGCCTGCGGCGCCAGGCGGCCAAACAGATCGAGTTGGGCCCGCGTCGTCGGTGCCCAGCCAAAACCCTCGGCATAACGTCGCACATGGGCGCGGTCGCGCGGCACGGACAGCAGCCGCAGCAAGCCATCAGCCAACGACGGCGCGTCGCGGCGATCCACCAGCAGGCCGACGCCATCCTCCGCGACGACCTCGGGTGTGCCCCAGATGCGCGTGGCCACCACCGGCGTGCCGCAGGCCATGGCTTCCAGCAGCACATTGGCCCAGCCCTCGCGGCTGGAGGCCAGGATCAACGCGTCCGCTGCGCTGTACCAGGCAACCAGCCGCTCATTGGGCACGGCGCCCGTCAACGTGACATGCGCCTCCAGCCGCAGTTCACGGGCCAGCGCCTGCAGCCGGGCTCGTTCCTCGCCGTCGCCGACGATCAGCAGCCGGGCCTGCGGGTGCGACCGCAGCACCTGCGGCAGCGCTTCGATGGCCAGGTGATGGCCCTTGCGCTCGACCAGATGGCCCACAGAAAGCAGCACCGGCCCGCCGTCGATGCCCAGCTCGCGCCGCATCTGCATCTGCGGCAGCGGCCTGAAACGCTGCAGGTCCACACCGTTGCGCATCACGTGCAGCCGGTCTTCGGCAATGCCCCAGCCGCGCAACACGTCCATCAGCGCGGCACAGACGCCGATCGATGCGTCGGCCCGCCGCGCCGCCCACTGGATCATGCGCCGCGGCAAGGCATGCTCGGGGATCAGGTTCAGGTCGGTGCCACGGGCCGTGATGGTCAGGGGCTTGCGGAAGCGCCGCGCCAGCAGGGCCGCTGCAACGCCGTCCGGGTAGTAGTAGTGCGCGTCGATGACGTCGAAGTCGTAGCCGCCGTCGATCAGGCGCTGCAGCGTCGGCGCGGCAGCCATTGCCATCAGCCAGGGGGCGCTGCTCATGCCCACACGCGGCAGCAGCGCATAACGCGGGTGCCAGACATCGATGCCGTTTCGCCGCTCCTGCCGCGGCGTGCGCGCGAACTTCGCATAGTCGCCCCAGCGTGCGCCGCTGAACGGGAACCAGGGCACGGGGGCCACGACACGTGTCTCGACACCGCCGCTGGACAGCAGTTCGCGCAGCCGCGTCTCGACGAAGATGCCATGCAGCGGCCGCACGCTGCTTGGATACAGCGTCGAGAACAGCAGCGTGCGCACAGGCCGGCTCACGGCTGCTCGGCGGCGCCCGAGGTCATGTCGACCGCCGGCCGCCCCTGCGACAACTGGGCACCCATGTAGGCCACACGCTGGGCATTGCTGCGCCAGGTCAGGCGCAGCCGGGCGATGGACGCCGCCGCGCCCGCCGCCACCTGGCTGCGCAACGCCGCATCGGCACACAGCCGCGTCAGCGTGTCTTCCAACGCGCCAGCCGCCTGGCCGTCGAACAGCAGTGCATTGCCGCCATCCGCCAGCACCTCCTCGATGTTGGGCTGGCGCGGCGCGACGATGGCCTTGCCCAGCGCCAGGTACTCGAACAGCTTCAGCGGCGAGGCATAGGGCACGACGGCGGGCTGCAGCGCGATGTCGAACGCGGCGACAAAGGCCGGCACCTGGTCGCGCGGCACGACGCCGGTGAAACGCACACGTTCGGTGATGCCCAGCTCACGCGCCAGTTGCTCCAGGTCGGCACGGGCCGGGCCATCGCCGACGACGAGCAGCCGCGCCTGGGCTGGCGTGCCCGGCCGCGCCAGCCAGCGCAGCACACGGTCCACCCCATGCCAGTCGCGCACGAAGCCGGTGAAGCCCAGCACCAGCGCATCCGGCCAGCCCAGTGCCGCCTTGGCGGCCGCCGGCGACGGGGCCGCCGCGAAGTGCGCTTCGTTGATGCCGTTGGGGACGACGACGATGCGCCCTGCCGGCACACCACGTGCCGACACATGGCCACCCAGCACCCGCGTGACCGGCAACACCACGTCGGCGCCGCGCCAGACCAGGCCTTCGGCCCAGCGGCCCAGCCAGGGCAGGCCCAGGCCCCCGAAGCGCATGCGTTCGTCGACCAGCGGTGCGTTCACTTCCAGCAGCAGCGGCAGCCGGCGGCGCCACTTCAGCATCAGCCCGGCCAGCAGGTAGAGGTTGTAGCGTTCGTAGATGACGTCGGGCTGGAACTCGCGCGCGGCCTTTGCCAGGCGTGTGTAGGCCAGCAGCGAATAGCCCAGTTCCAGGCACTCGTAGAGCGCTTTCGGCAAGCGGTCGCGCAGCCGCCGCACCCAGCCGACCTCGGCCCCCATGTCGGCGTCGCCACCCGCCGCCGGCGCGACGACACGCACCTCGTGCCCCTGCTCACGCAGCGCGTGGATCAGCTCCTCGATGTGCACGGCCTGGCCGTCCTTCGAGGCGGTGCGGTGGTGGTAGAGGATCTTCAACGGTCTGTGCGGCAGTCGGCAGTGTCAGGCCGCGGCCTGCAGCGTCGTTTCGCCCAGCGCGTTGCGCAGGAAGGCGTCGAACATCAGCAGCGACCACAGCGGCGTGCTGTGGTCGCGCTGGCCGCTCTGGTGTTCATCGACGAGGCGGCGCACCACAGCGCCTTGCAGCCAGCCTTGCTCGATCATCGGCCCCTGCAGCAGAGACGAGCGCACCCGCTCGCGCAGCGGCCCGCGGAACCAGCGGGCCAGCGGCACGCTGAAACCCATTTTCGGCCGGTACAGCACGTCGTCGGGCAGCCGCGATTCCAGCGCCTTCTTCATGAAGTGTTTGCCGTTGCCGCCATTGAGCTTGAAGTGCGAGGGCAGCGTTGCGGCCCACTCGACCAGCGGGTGGTCCATCAGCGGCTCGCGCACCTCCAGCGAGTGCGCCATCGAAGCGCGGTCCACCTTGGTGTTGATGTCGCCGACCAGGTAGGTGTGCAGGTCGATGTACTGGATCAGCGCCAGCGGATCGTCGGTGTCGGCACGTGCTGCATGGCGGTCGAACACGTCCTTGGCGCTGTAGCCGCCCAGCTGCGACTTCAGCTGGTTGCTGTAGAGCTGGCTGCGCAGCGGCTCGCGGATCAGGCTCATGCTGTGGAAGTAGGCTTCCACCGAGGTGCGCGCCATGCCTTCGAAGGTGGTCTTGGCGCGGAACATGCGCGGCGCCCAGTCTGCCTTCGGATAGACACGGCCGAGCAGCCCGAACAGCGGCCGGCGCACGCCCTCGGGCAGCGCGGCCCGCATGCGCTCTTCCATCATGTGCAGCCGGTAACGCCTGTAGCCACCGAAGGTTTCGTCGCCACCGTCGCCGGACAGCGCCACCGTCACACGCTTGCGGGCCAGTTGGCAGACGCGGTAGGTGGGAATGGCCGAACTGTCGGCGTAGGGCTCGTCGTAGAGCCTGGCCAGCGTGTCGATGAGGTCGAAGTCGTCGCTGCGCACGGTCTCGACGTAGTGGTCGGTCCGGTAGCGGTCGGCCACCAGCTTGGCGAACTCGGCTTCGTTGAACGCCGGGTCGTCGAAGGCGATCGAGCAGGTGTTGACAGGGTGCTCGCCGCTGGCGCGCGCCATCGAGGCCACAACCGCGCTGGAATCCACGCCGCCGGAGAGAAAAGCGCCCAGCGGCACCTCGGCGATCATGCGCAGCTTCACCGACTCGTCCATGCGCCGCAGCAGTTCCTCCTGGGCTTCCTGCTGCGTGATGCGGGCATCCAGCGTGAACTTCACGTCCCAGTACTCACGCGGCTGGCCCACCGGCTGGCCGCGGCGGATGGCCAGCGTGCGGGCCGGCGGCAGCTTCTTCGCCTGCTTGAAGATCGTGCGCGGCTCGGCCACATAGCCCAGCGCGAAATACTCCTCCAGCGCCAGTGGGTCGATGTCGCGGCGCAGGCCCGGATGCGCCATCAGCGACTTCAGTTCGCTGCCGAACAGCAGCGTGCCGTCGTCGAGCACGGCGTAGTACATCGGCTTGACGCCCAGCCGGTCGCGCGCCAGGAAGACGGTCTGCTTGTTGCGGTCCCAGATCGCAAACGCGAACATGCCGCGCAGGCGCTGCACACAGTCCTGGCCCCACTGCTCCCAGGCGTGCACGATGACCTCGGTGTCGCTCTTCGTGTGGAAGACGTGGCCGGCGGCCTGCAGTTCGGGGATCAGCGACTGGTAGTTGTAGATCTCGCCGTTGAACACGATGACGA
This sequence comes from Rubrivivax sp., assembly GCA_049274755.1. Classification (GTDB taxonomy): domain Bacteria; phylum Pseudomonadota; class Gammaproteobacteria; order Burkholderiales; family Burkholderiaceae_C; genus Rubrivivax. Next base: position 17,284 of record JBASTF010000957.1, read on the forward strand.
CCGAACCGTCTTCGTTGAACAGCGGCTGCTGGCCGGTGGCGATGTCGATGATGGACAGGCGGCGGTGGCCGAAGCCCACACCCGGCTCGATGTGCACGCTGCCCTCGTCGGGGCCGCGGTGCAGCTGCGAGTCGTTCATGCGTTCGAGCACGGCACGATCGACCGGGCGGTTGCCGCGGGTGTCGAAGAGGCCGGTGATTCCGCACATGATCCGTTCACTCCTTGCTGTCGTCGTGGCGCAGCAGCCGCCGGTAGACTGCTTCGTAAGCCGCCACCATCGCCGGCAGGCTAAAGCGCTGCTCGACGATGCGGCGCCCCGCCGCTCCCATCGACACCGCACGCGCCGGCGCTTCAACCAGCGTCAGCAGCGCCGAAGTCATCGCCGGCACGTCATCGGGCGCGACGATGAGCCCGGAGACGTCCTGCTCAATCAGTTCCGCGGCTGCACCGACGGCAGTGGCGATGACAGGCAGCCCGCTGGCCATGGCCTCCAAGATGGTATTCGAGATGCCTTCGGCCAGCGAAGGCAGCACAAAACAATCCAGCCCGCGCATGACATCCGGCACATCGGCCCGCTCACCCGCCAGCCAGGCCAGGTCGGCCACGCCGGCTTGCTGCAGCAAGGCCTCGCACTCAGTTCGCAGTGAGCCGTCGCCGACCAGCACCAGGCGCAGGCGCTGACGCAGCGCGGGCTGCTGCTGCAAGGCCTGGATGAAGGCCCGCACCAGCAGCGTCTGCGCCTTCACCGGCTGCAGGCGGCCGACGCTGCCCACGAGCCATAGCCCAGGGTCGCTGAAAGGGCTGCCGGGAATCAGGGGTCGCGGCATGGCTGGCACAAAACGCAGATGGTCGACGCCGTTGTAGATGGGTGTCAGCCGCGCGGCCGGCACGCCCACACGCTGGCACAGATAGCCAGCCAGTTCGTTGCCCAGCGCAATCTGCTGCTGCACAAATGGCCGGTACAGGCGGCGCAGCGCGATGTGGCGGCGGTTCGTGCCATGCACATCGTCGATGTCACGGCCATGTTCGCCATGCACCCTGCCGGCCACGCCGGCGGCCCAGGCCGGTAGCTGGAACTCCAGCGTACCGAGATTGCGTGTGTGCACGATGGTCGGCCGCAGCTTGCGGAACAGCCGGAACAGCCGCGGGTACAGCCACAGCCCCTGGCCCGGCGGCTTGTGCAGCGAGAAGTGCTGCACGTCGTCGTGGTGGACGCGGCGCATGAAGACCGGGTCGATCTCGGTCACCGCCACCACCGCGTGCCGCCAGTGTTCGACGGGCATGTGATTGATCAGGTTGACGACACCGTTTTCCAGCCCACCCACCGAAAAGCGGTGCACGAGGTGCAGGACCAGCGGGCGTGGATCGCCAGCGTCCTTCACGGTCGGCGGTGCATCACAGCCGCCAGACGCGCAGGCCGGCGGCCTGCAGCGCCGCCGCATCAAACGCTGCTTTCACGTCGATGAAGGCCCCGCCCTTGACCAGCTTCTTGCACAGGTCCTCGACGCCCAGCGCCATGAACTCGCGATGCGACACCGCGGCGACGATGGCGTCGGCCCGTGGCAAGTCGTCCCAGCTCACGAGCTTCACGCCGTATTCGTGCACCGCCTCGTCGGCCTCGGCCTGCGGGTCGCAGACGTTGACCTCGACGCCGTAGCTCTGCAACTCGTGGATGATGTCGATGACCTTGCTGTTGCGCAGGTCGCCGCAGTTTTCCTTGAAGGTCAGGCCCAGCACGTTGACCTTGGCGCCCTTGATGTAGCTGCCGCAGGCGATCATGTGCTTGATGGTCTGCTCGGCAACGAACTTGGCCATGCCGTCGTTGATGCGCCGGCCGGCCAGGATGACCTGCGGGTGGTAGCCCAGCATGTCGGCCTTGTGCGTCAGGTAGTACGGGTCCACGCCGATGCAGTGGCCGCCGACCAGTCCCGGCTTGAACTTCAGGAAGTTCCACTTCGTGCCTGCGGCTTCCAGCACCTCGCTGGTGTCGATGCCGAGCTTGTCGAAGATGATGGCCAGTTCGTTCATCAGCGCGATGTTCAGGTCGCGCTGCGTGTTCTCGATGACCTTGGCGGCCTCGGCGGCCTTGATGCTGCTGGCGCGGTGCACACCCGGGATCACGATCTTCTCGTAGACCTGGGCCACCTTGTCCAGCGTCTCGGGCGTGTCGCCGCTGACGATCTTCAGGATCTTGGTCAGCGTGTGTTCCTTGTCACCCGGGTTGATGCGCTCGGGGCTGTAGCCGACGAAGAAGTCCTGCTTCCACTTCAGGCCCGATTCACGCTCCAGCACCGGGATGCAGACCTCCTCGGTCGCGCCGGGGTAGACGGTGGACTCGTAGACCACGGTCACGCCCTTCTTCATGTGACGGCCGGCACTGGTGGAGGCGCCGATCAGCGGCTTGAAGTCGGGGATGTGGGCCTCGTCCACCGGCGTCGGCACGGCGACGATGATGACGTCGGCCTCGCCCAGCATCGTCGGGTCGTCGGTGTAGATCGCCTGTGTCGCCGCCTGCACCTCGGCGTCGCTGAGTTCACGCGAGGGGTCGGTGCCGCGCTGGCAGGCCTGGACCTTGTGCGTGGCGATGTCGAAGCCGATGGTGCGCAGGCGCTTGCCGAACTCGACGACGAGCGGAAGGCCGACGTAGCCGAGGCCGATGACGGCGAGTGTGTTCATGTCGCGGGCAATGGGTCGATGGAAGGTTGGACCGGCGCTGGATCAGCGCGCGGCCTGCACGCCGGCCAGCCAGCGGCCGACGTCGTCGAGATGGCGGGCAACAAAGCGGTCGAGGGCCTGGTTGGCATGGTCCACGTCATCGCCGGCGATGTAGAAGGTCAGCGCGGCACCGTCGTCACCGCGGCCGCTGAGTTGGCCGGCAACGCCGAGCAGCGCCGCCAGATGGTCGCTGGTGGTCCAACGGCCACCCACCCAATACAGCTGCCGCACCTGCAGGCGCTGCGCACCCGAGATGGCACCGACATTGCCGCTGCGCAGTTCCGCCGTGCGCAGCGGCTGGCGCCGCGCGCCGACAACGATCTCGGTGTTGCCGGCAGCGCTGCGGCGCCAGACCGGATCTTCCGAGATGACGAGCATGTTCTCGGAGTTCACCAGCTTGTGGCCGTAGGTCTGCTGCCGGTAGTAGGCTACATGCACGGTGACGGCGTCGGGGCCTTCGCCGTACACGGCGCTGGCCTCGACCTTCGAACCTTCGAAACGCGGTTGGTGCAAGGGCGTGCCGTTGGCCTGCTTCGTGCTGCCGGGCAACGCCGGCATCTGCAGCACCGGCGCCGCCGCGTCCGCCGCGGTCAGCCGCCAGGTTGCCACCTGCGGCGACGCCACAAGCACCAAGGCCCCCAAGGCCGTGGACCAGGCTTGCAGCAACGAGC
>JBASTF010000958.1:0-3671 GCA_049274755.1 Rubrivivax sp.
GTCGGTCAGCGGGGCGCAGCCGGCCAGCAGCAGCGCCCCGGCCAGCAGCGGTGCGAGCAGCGCGGCCTTCATGGCGCGTCTCCACGGGCGTCGACGATGAAGTCGGTGCCGCGCACGCCCATCACCGCGTTGCGTGTCTGCACGTTGACGTTCTGCGGCGCCTGCTTGGCGATGAGGCCGGTGACGACGTTCAGCGTGCCCTTCCACAAGCTGGCCAGCAGGCTGCCTTCGTTGGTGGTGCTGTTGAAGCGGAACTCGCTGACGACCAGGGTGCTGCCTGGGCCGGCGGTGAGCAGCGTGTCGTCGGCGAGGGTGACGCCGACGGCACCGTCGGGCCCGGTGACGAGGCGGTCGCCCACCTGCACGGCGCTGCCGGGTGCCAGCGGCAGTGTCTGGCCGTCGCGCTGCAGGCTTACCGTGCCTTGCAGGCGTTTGACGATGCCGGCGGTGTCGGCCGCGGCAGCGCTGGCGGCGGCGCCGCCGAGGGTGCCGATCAGCGCTGCCAGCAGCAGCGGGCGAAGGTGCATGGCGGTCCTCCCTGTCTTGTCGCGCCATTATCGGCAGCGTGGCGCTGCCGGCGCGCCGGTGTGCCGCGTGGTGCAGCTGCCGCGGCGCTGCGCTCGGCGACGGCGCGGCGTGTGCTGCTGATCGAAGACTCCAAACACTTCCAGAACCTCGTCACGCTGTTGTTGCAGCAGGCCTGCCCCGACGTGGAACTGCATGTTGCCGACGACGGCATCAGCGGCCTGGCGATGGTCGGGCAGTTGCAGCCCGAGGTGCTGATCGTCGACCTGCTGCTGCCTGGCATCGACGGTGCGGCGCTGGTCACCAGCCTGCGGTCGCGCCCGCAGTTCAGCCGCATGCGATTGATCGTCGTGACGGCACTCGACGACAGCCAGCGTGCGCCCTACGCCTTTGCGCTGCAAGGGGTGCCGCTGGTGCACAAGCTGCAGCTGGCCGAGCGGCTGCCGCAGTTGCTGGGCGAGGCGCTGGCGCCGACTTGATCGTCCCTGCGGCCGTGGCGCGACTGGGCGCGGCGCGGGTCGCCGAGATCGGCAAAAGTGAAATGCGCGCGCGCCGCCGAAGCCTGCAGGCCGACCCGGGCCCGGTGCAATAATGCCCGTCGTTCCAATTCTCGGAGCTTGGACCTTGGACCAGAGTCACCCTCGGTGACCGTCCCCTCCGGCGTGCTGCTGGAGTGAGGCGGTTCCCCACGACAACCCCTTCTTCAGCCTGTGTTGCGCGGCGCCTGCGGCAGCCGCCCCGCCGAGAGATCCTGCATGCTCAACGTCTTCTCGCTGGCCAACGGCCGGCTGTTCCAGGAAGAGATCGAGAACCGCGAGGCCCTGGCCCCTGTGCGGCCGGTCTGGGTCGATCTGGAGTCGCCGTCGCGCGACGAGAAGCGCTGGGTCGCCGAACGTTTCGGCCTGACGATTCCCGACGACATCGTCGACGACGACCTCGAGGAATCGGCGCGCTTCTACGAGGAAGACAACGGCGAGCTGCACATCCGTTCGGACTTCCTGATCGACGGCGACGAGGGTCCGGATGGCCGGCCGGCGCGCAACGTGCGTGTGGCCTTCGTGCTGTTCGAGGGCGTGCTGTTTTCCGTGCACGACGAAGACCTGCCGGTCTTCCGCCTGCTGCGCCTGCGTGCGCGGCGCATTCCGGCACTGATCGAAGACGCCAAGGACGTGCTGCTGAAGCTCTACGACGCCGATGCCGAGTACTCGGCCGATGCGCTGGAAGGCATCTACGACAACCTCGAACGTGTCAGCGCCCGGGTGCTGAAGCAGGACGTCGACGACCGCATGGCCGCCGAGATCCTGGCCGCCATCGCCAAGGAGGAAGACCTGAACGGCCGCATCCGCCGCAACGTGATGGACACACGCCGCGCGCTGAGCTTCCTGATGCGCAGCCGCAAGCTCGGCGCCGAGCAGTTCGAGGAAGCGCGGCAGATCCTGCGCGACATCGACTCGCTGGACTCGCACACCGCCTTCCTGTTCGACAAGATCAACTTCCTGATGGATGCCACGGTCGGCTTCATCAACATCAACCAGAACAAGATCATCAAGATCTTCTCGGTGGCCAGCGTCGCGCTGCTGCCGCCGACGCTGATCGCCAGCGTCTACGGCATGAACTTCAAGCTGATCCCGGAACTGCAATGGGACTACGGCTACCTCTATGCGTTGGGCCTGATGGTGGCTTCGGTTGCGGCTCCTTTCATTTACTTTCGCCGCAAGGGCTGGTTGCGTTAGTTTTCCGCGACCAGCCACCCACCTCGGTTGAACTGCGGATGTGTGGGCCGATAACCGCCGTATAGTCTTTTGTAACCGCGGCCGGGATGGCTGCGACGGTGGCGACGCCCATGCAAACAACCAGCTCCCGACCGATGTTCTCCTGGCTGCGCGGCGCTGTGCTCGTCACGGCCCTGGTCGCCGCCGGCACTGCCGCCCAGGCCCAGTTCTCGATGGTGCCGGCGCCGCTGGTGCAGGGGGCTCCGCGCGAGTCGGTGGCCGAGATCGAAAAGGAATACCGCATCGACGCGGCGCGGCATCTCTACGCTGCCTATCCGATGCGGGTGTTCCGCGGCAAGCTGCCGCCGCTGCTGTTCTCGGTGATGATCGTCGAGACCGAGATCGACGCCGCCGGCCAGGTCGTCAACGTCAACGTCGTGCGCAAACCTGCGGTGGCCGAGGTGGCGCCCTGGGTGGTGGCGATGATCAAACGTGCCGCGCCCTTCCCGGCACCGGCCAAGCTGGCGGCCGCACCCGGCAGCATCGCGCGTTACACCGACATCTGGCTGGTCGACAAGAGCGGCCTGTTCCAGGTCGACACGCTGACCGAAGGCCAGAAGTAGGCCTGCCGCTTCAGCGGCTGGCGCGGCGTTTCAGCCAGCGCATCAGGCTGCCCAGCAGCGGCAGCTTCTCGTACAACTCCTCGGCGGCATCCCAGTAGTCGCGGTGCTCGGCGATGCGGCCGTCGGCGGCCAGCAGCAGCCAGCTGCCGCCGCGGATGCACTGCTCGCTGCGGTCGAAGCGGCGCATGCGGAAGCGGAAGTCCCAGGCGAGGAAACAGCGCTCACCCTGCACGATGGCCTCGTGCACGACGAAGCGGGGCTGGTCCAGCGTTTCGAACATGTGGGCGAAGACGCGGGTGATGGCCGCTGTGCCCTGCACCGCGTTGAACGGGTCCTTGAACCTGGCGTCGGCGGTGTAGACGTTGTCCAGGCGCGCCAGGTCGGCCGGTGTCAGCGCCTCGAAGAAGTCGACGATGCGCGCCACACGCGGGTCGGTGATCGGTGGGGGAGGGTGTTGCATCGTCACAGGCCCGTGCTGCGCCGCACCAGCGGGAAGTAGGCACGGTAGCCGAGGTGGCGCAGGCTTTTCAGCCACAGCGTGAAGCGCTTCGGGAAGTGGATCTCGAAGGCGCCCGCCGCCCAGCCCGCCAGGATGGCGTCGGCGGCCTGCGCCGGCGTCATCAGCGCCGGCATGCGGAAGTGGTTGCCGGCCGTCAGCGGCGTGTCGACAAAACCCGGGTTCACCAGCGAGACACCGATGCCACGCGGCTGCAGGTCCAGGTACAACGTTTCGGCCAGGTGGATCAGCGCGGCCTTTGTCTGCCCGTAGGCCAGGGCCTTCGGCAGGCCGCGGTAGCCGGCGACGCTGGCC
>JBASTF010000959.1:0-3353 GCA_049274755.1 Rubrivivax sp.
CCCAGGCGCAGCCGAACCGTGGCCTTCACATCGCCCAGGCCTTTCAGCGCCTCGGCCGTGTCTTCCTGGCGACCGCGGTCGAAGCGCAGTTGCAGGCCGAAACGCACCGCCGAGTCGCTGCGCGACAGATCCAGGCCCAGGCCGCGCACAACGGCATCGGAACGGCGCGTGACGAAGCCGCTGGCATTGGTGACGGTCAAGCGGCCGTAGCGCAGGAAGAGGCCGGGCAGGAGCTTGACTCGCGAGCTGTCCGAACCCTGGTAGGCCGGTGCATACGAGACGATGGGGCCGATGGCCCCCTCCAAGGCTGCGGGCGCCTCGGCAACGGCCGCGCCGGCGCCGCACAGCAGCAAGGCATACACGGTGGCGCACGGGGCGAGGCGCATGGGATGCCAGGTCGGTAGAATCGGTGGCATGCGATTGTTCCTGGCCCAGCTTGGCTCCACCTTAAGCCGCCGCCGCAGCGTGGCGCGGCAGCGCCAGACCACACGCGACCGAATTCAGCGCTCATCCACCTGAGCCCGCGGCGGCTGCCAGGCCGCCCTCCTCCCGCATCCGTTGAATTCGCGCCGGCGCCCCGGTGCGCTCCGAGGCCATGAACGACTCTACTGCTGCCCCGACCCCCGACTACCGGGCCACCCTGAATCTGCCCGACACGCCGTTCCCGATGCGTGGCGACCTGCCCAAGCGCGAACCGGGCTGGGTCCAGGCCTGGAACGACGCGGGCCTGTACAAGCGCCTGCGCGACGCCCGCCACGGTGCGCCGCTGTTTGTGCTGCACGACGGCCCGCCCTACGCCAACGGCCAGATCCACATGGGCCATGCCGTCAACAAGGTGTTGAAGGACATGATCGTCAAGGCGCGCCAACTGGCCGGCTTCGACGCCCAGTACGTGCCGGGCTGGGACTGCCACGGCCTGCCGATCGAAAACGCCATCGAGAAGAAGTTCGGCCGCAACCTCAGCCGCGACGAGATGCAGGCCAAGAGCCGCGCCTATGCCACCGAGCAGATCGCCCAGCAGATGGCCGACTTCCAGCGCCTGGGCATCCTGGGCAACTGGCAGCAGCGCTACGCGACGATGGACCCGACCAACGAAGCCGGCGAGATCCGCGCCTTCAAGCGCGTCATCGAACGTGGGTTTGTCTACCGCGGCCTGAAGCCGGTGTACTGGTGTTTCGACTGCGGCAGCTCGCTGGCCGAGTTCGAGATCGAATACGCCGACAAGAAGAGCCAGACGGTGGACGTTGCCTTCCAGGCCGCCGAGCCCGACCAGCTGGCGGCGGCCTTCGGCCTGCCGTCGCTGAGCAAGGACGCCTTCATCGTCATCTGGACGACCACCGCCTGGACCATCCCGGCCAACCAGGCGCTGAACCTGAACCCGGCACTCGAGTACGCCCTGGTCGACACCGACCGTGGCCTGCTGCTGCTGGCTGCTTCGCTGGTGGAGAAATGCCTGGCGCGTTACGGCATCACCGGCACGGTGCTGGCCACGGCGCTGGGCGCAAAGCTCGGCGGCCTGAACTTCCGCCATCCGCTGAGTGCGGTCGACCCCGGCTACGACCGCCTGAGCCCGGTCTACCTGGCCGACTACGCCACCGCCGACGACGGCACCGGCATCGTGCACAGCTCGCCGGCTTATGGCCTGGACGACTTCAATTCCTGTGTCAGCAACGGCCTGAAGCTCGACGACATCCTGAACCCGGTGCAGGGCAACGGCAGCTATGCCGCCGACTTCCCGCTGTTCGGCGGCCAGAACATCTGGAAGGCGGTGCCGCTGGTCATCGAGGCGCTGAACAACGCCGGCCGCCTGCTGGCCAGCGAAACCATCAGCCATAGCTACCCGCATTGCTGGCGCCACAAGAGCCCGGTGATCTACCGCGCCGCTGCGCAGTGGTTCGTGCGCATGGACGAGGGTGAAGGTGTCTTCACGAAGGACAAGGCGCCGAAGACGCTGCGCCAGCTGGCGCTGGACGCCATCGCGCAGACCGGCTTCTACCCGGAGAACGGCCGCGCCCGCCTGCGCGACATGATCGCCAACCGCCCCGACTGGTGCATCAGCCGCCAGCGCAGTTGGGGCGTGCCGATCCCGTTTTTCCTGCACAAGGACAGCGGCGACCTGCACCCACGCACGATGGAGATCCTGGACCAGGCGGCCGACATCGTCGAACAAGGCGGCATCGAGGCCTGGAGCCGCGTCACGGCCGAACAGATCCTCGGGGCCGAGGACGCGCCGCTGTACCGCAAGAGCAGCGACATCCTCGAGGTCTGGTTCGACAGCGGCACGACCTTCTGGCACGTGCTGCGTGGCCAGCACCCGGAAGGTTTCCACAAGAGCGGCCCCGAGGCCGACCTCTACCTGGAAGGCCACGACCAGCACCGCGGCTGGTTCCACAGCTCGCTGCTGCTGGCCTGCGCGCTGTACGACCGCGCGCCCTACCGCGGCCTGCTGACCCATGGCTTCACGGTGGACAGCCAGGGCCGCAAGATGAGCAAGAGCCTGGGCAACGGCATCGAGCCGCAGGCCGTGAGCCAGAAGCTGGGCGCCGAGATCATCCGCCTGTGGGTGGCGGCCTCCGACTACTCGGGCGACATCGCCGGCGACGACAAGATCCTTGCCCGTGTGGTCGATGCCTACCGCCGCATCCGCAACACGCTGCGTTTCCTGCTCGCCAACACCTCGGACTTCGACCCCGTGGCCGATGCCGTGGCACCGGCGCAGATGCTGGAGATCGACCGCTTCGCGCTGGCGCGGGCCGCCGAGCTGCAGGCCGAGATCCTGCAGCACTACGAGGTCTACGAGTTCCACCCGGTGGTGGCCAAGCTGCAGGTCTACTGCTCGGAAGACCTGGGCGCCTTCTACCTCGACGTGCTGAAGGACCGCCTCTACACCACGGCGCCCAAAAGCCTGGCGCGGCGCAGCGCGCAGACGGCGCTGTGGCAGATCACGCAGGCCATGCTGCGCTGGATGGCGCCCTTCCTCAGCTTCACGGCCGAAGAAGCCTGGGTGTTTGCGGGCCCCGGGCCCGAGCGCAGCCCGTCGATCTTCACCGAGACCTACTGGCGCTTCGATGCACCCGACACGGCCTTGCTGGCCAAGTGGGGCCGCATCCGCGAGATCCGTGACCTGGTGAACAAGGAGATCGAGGCGGTGCGCACGACCGGCGCCGTCGGCTCCTCGCTGCAGGCCAACGTCGCCATCAGCGCCGCCGCCGCCGACCGCGAGTTGCTGGCTTCGCTGGGCGAGGACCTGCGCTTCGTCTGCATCACCTCGGCGGCCACGCTGGCCGAGGGGCCCGAACTCGCGGTGCAGGTGTTGCCGTCGACGGCGACCAAGTGCGAACGCTGCTGGCACT
>JBASTF010000960.1:0-3519 GCA_049274755.1 Rubrivivax sp.
AGCGCGAGCGTCGCCGCAGTCGACGACGCCAGCCCGCCGAGCAGGCCCGTCAGGAAGATGCCGCGTTGCGCGCCGGTTAGCCTCATCGCGAAGTGACCTGCCAGCGAAAGCCCTGCAATCAGAACCACCGCCCACCAGAGTCGGTACGGATTCAGCGCTTGATAGGGCCCGTATCCGGCGTCCGGCAGGTTGGGCAGGATGACCACCGACAGGACGAGCAATTGCAGAGCCGCGCTGAGCTCACGAGACTCGACGCGTTGCAGCCATGCGTGCAGCGTCGGCTTCAGGTTCAGCAGCACCGTCGTGACCACCGCGGCCGCCAGCGCCAAGGCCGGCGCGCCGCGTGCCGCCAGCACGCCCAGCATGAAAGCCAGCAGGGTGGCGACTGCCGTCGTCACGCTCAGATTGCCCGTCTTCCGGGCGGCCTCACGGTACGACACGGCCAGCAGCAGCGACAGTCCGACGAATCCGCCGGGCAGGATCCAGGCACCCAGGTCCGCGGCGAGAGATCCCAGCACACCACCCAGGAGACCGACCAGCGCGAAGGTGCGAAGCCCTGCCACGCGGCCGCCTTCGGCCAGATCGCGATCTCGCCAACCGCGCTCGACGCCGATCAAGAGACCCACTGCAAGCGCTGCGACGAGACCTTCTGCCGTCGTCCAGGTTTCGATCGATGCCGTTGTCATGCTGCTTCAGCCCCGGCCGGGCAGTGTCCGTCCGATGGAAAGCGTTCCATGCAGATGGCGTCTCGCGAGCCACGCCACCAGCGGAGGGAGGATGAACCACTGGACCAAGGGCGCGAGCCCGACCCCAAGTCCGGGCACGACCGGCATCAATGCCGAGTACGACCACGCCTGCACCCACCAGCCCCGCGTCGCGAACCACTCGATGCCGACCGTCACGACGATGCCGGTCGTGCTCAATCGTGCCAGGTCGGCGGCGGTCGGCGCGAGAAGCCAGCGTCGATCGCCGGCGAACCAACTGGCGAGCCCGTGCGCGACGAGCATGATCGCCGCATCCCCGACCGTCGCCTGGAGACAGCTCAGGACGACGATGAGATGTGGCGCCTGCGCGTGACCCGCGAACAAGGGCGCTTGCAGCATCTCCCAGGGGAAGTTCACCAGCAGGGCAAACAGCGCGATGCTCGCCTCGGGCGCGATCGCCCGGAGCGCGCTGGCTCCTCCCGTGAGCGGCACCTGAGCCATCAGCCCCGATGACTCGCGAAGACCGTGGCCTGTTCCGCCGCATCGACCAGCAGAACCTGATAGGGCTCGTGCCGACCAGGTACTTCCATGCCCGGCGCTGAAGCGGGCATGCCCGGCACGGCCAGACCCAGGGCCTTCGGCCGCGTGTCCAGCAGTCGCCTGATGTCCGCTGCCGGCACATGTCCCTCGAGGACGTAGCCCCCGACCGTTGCCGTATGGCAGCTGCCGTAGCGATCGGGCATGCCAAGCCGCCTGCGCTCGACAACCGCGCTGTGAACATCCACCACGGCGACGCCGAAACCGGCCTCTCGCAAATGTCTGACCCACACCGCGCAGCATCCGCAGGATCGGCCCTTGAACACCTGGATCTCGTCAGCGGTCGTTTTCGAGCGCGCGGCCCACGGCGCAAGTGCGACCAGGGTGCCGGTCCATTGCAGGATCTCGCGACGTTTCATGATTTCCTCCTCAGGTAATCGGGGCGGGCTCGACCAACTCGGTGCGCGTGGCATCCCCGACGGACGAGTCCGCCGAGGCGCACCGGCGCGCCTCCCGCTTCAGCTGCCACTGCTTGACCAGGGCATACAGCGCCGGGATCACGCCCAGCGTGAGGATCGTGGACGAAATCATGCCGCCGACCATCGGTGCGGCGATGCGGCTCATGACTTCGGAGCCGGTGCCACTGCCCCACATGATCGGCAGCAGGCCGGCCATGATGGCCACCACCGTCATCATCTTCGGCCGCACGCGCTCGACCGCGCCTTCCATGACCGCGCCGTAGAGGTCGGACGGGCCCGGAACACGCCCCTCGGCTCGGCAGCGCTCGCGTGCCTGTTCCCAGGCATGGTCGAGGTAGATCAGCATCACGACGCCGGTCTCGGCCGCGACGCCGGCCAGCGCGATGAAGCCCACGGCGACGGCCACCGACAGGTTGTAGCCCAGCCACCACATCAGCCACACGCCGCCCACCAGCGCAAAGGGCACCGACAGCATGACGATCAGCGTCTCGGTCAGTCGCCTGAAGTTCAGGTACAGCAGCAGGAAGATCGTCAGCAGGGTGACCGGAATGACGATCTTCATCTTCTGGACGGCGCGTTCCATGTACTCGAACTGGCCGCTCCATGTGATGTAGTAGCCCGGCGGGAACTTCACCTGGTCGGCCACCGCCTTGCGCGCGTCGGCCACGTACGAGCCGATGTCGCGGTCGCGGATGTCGACGAAGATGTAGGCCGACAGCAGCGCGTTCTCGGTGCGGATGCCAGGGGTCCCCCGCGCGACCGTCACCTTCGCGACCTGGCCGAGCGGCACCATCGCACCGCCCATCGTGGGCACCAGCACCTCGCGCTCGATCTGCTCCGGGTGCGTGCGCAGCTCGCGCGGGTACCGCACCGTCACGCCGAAGCGTTCGCGCCCCTCGACCGTCGTCGTGACCATCTCGCCACCGAGCGCAGTCCCGATGATGTCCTGCAGTTCACCGACCGAAAGGCCATAGCGGGCCAGTGCCTCGCGGTTGGGTTCGATGTTCAGGTAGCTGCCCCCCGTTAGGCGCTCCGCGAAGGCCGAAGTCGTGCCGGGCACCGCCTTGACCACCGCTTCGATCTGCTTGGCGAGCTTCTCCATCTCGCCGAGATCCTTGCCGAAGACCTTGATGCCGATCGGCGTGCGAATGCCGGTGGACAGCATGTCGATGCGTGCCTTGATCGGCATCGTCCAGGCATTCGACACACCCGGGAACTGCAGCGCCTTGTCCATCTCGGCGATCAGCTTGTCGGTGGTCATGCCGGGCCGCCACTCTTCCTGCGGCTTCAGGTTGATCACGGTTTCGAACATCTCGATCGGCGCTGGGTCTGTCGCGGTGTTCGCACGGCCTGCCTTGCCGTAGACCGAACTCACCTCCGGGAAGCTCTTGATGATCTTGTCCTGGGTTTGCAGCACCTCGGCTGCCTTGGTGATGGACATACCCGGCAGCGAGGCCGGCATGTACAGCAGCGTGCCTTCGTTGAGCGTCGGCATGAACTCGCTGCCGAGCTTCGAGGCGGGGAAGTAGGTCAATGCCATGGCGATGACGGCCAGCGCGATGGTCAACTTCTTCCAGCGCATCACGCCGGCGATGATCGGGCGGTACACCCAGATCATGAAGCGGTTCAGCGGATTCTTCGCTTCCGGCATGATCTTGCCGCGGATGAACAACATCATCAGCACGGGCACCAGCGTCACCGACAGCAGAGCCGCACCGGCCATCGAGAACGTCTTGGTGTAGGCCAGCGGCGCGAAGAGCCGCCCTTCCTGCGACTCGAGCGTGAAGACCGGCAGGAAC
>JBASTF010000961.1:0-3101 GCA_049274755.1 Rubrivivax sp.
GGCGCTGCGCGAGGTGGCCGATTTCGCACGCGGCAGCGCCGGCCATGTGCGTATCGGCAGCGGGCCGATTGCGGCCGACCATGTGCTGCCGGAGATCTGCAACCTGCTGCTGGCCGAGGCGCGCGACACACGCATCGCCATCACGATCGCACCGAGCACGGCGCTGCGCGAACAGTTGCGCGAAGGGGCGATCGACCTGCTGATCGGCCTGATGCCCGAACCCGATGAGGCCTTCGTCTCGCACTCCATCGTCGAGGATGTGGTCGTTGTCGCCACCAGCCGCGGGCACCCGGTGTTCGCGCTGCCGCGCATCACGATGAAGTCGCTGCTGAAGTGGCCCTGGGTGTTGCCGGCGAGCAGCATTCCGAGCCGGCAGTGGCTGGACGCGGCCTTCCGTTCACGCGGCCTGCCGGCGCCGGCGGTGCAGATCGACGCCAACTCGATCCCGCTGCTGCCGCGGCTGATCGCACGCAACGAACTGCTGAGCTTCGTCTCGCGCCACACGCTGGCGGACCACGGCCAGGGCCGTGGCGACGCGCTGCGCGAAGTGCCGCTGAAGGAGACGACGCTGCGCCGGCAGCTGGGTGTCACCTACCGCCGCGTCGGCTACCTGTCGCCGGCGGCGCGGCGGCTGGTGACGCTGCTGCGCGAGCGCGGGCAGACCTTGTTCGACGCCGCGCCGGCATGAGGCGCCGGCACGCCGACTAGAATCGCCGCCATGGACATCGACAAGGAACTCGACACCCGCGGCCTGAACTGCCCGCTGCCGATCCTGAAGGCCAAGAAGGCGCTGGCCGACATGGTCAGCGGCGAGGTGCTGAAGGTGCTGAGCACCGATCCGGGTTCGATGCGCGACTTCCAGGCCTTTGCCCGCCAGACCGGCAACGAACTGGTGCAGCAGGACACCGCCGAGAACGGCGACTTCGTGCACCTGCTGCGGCGGCGCTAGGTCGCCGCCGGCGCTTCAGAGCTCCAGGCCCTTCAGAAACTCGCGGAAACCGCGGCCCAGCTGCGGGTGCTTCAGCGCCAGTTCGACGTTGGCCTCCAGGAAACCTTCCTTGCTGCCGCAGTCGTAGCGCTTGCCTTCGTAGCGGTAGGCAAAGACCTTTTCGCGCCGCAACAGGCTGGCGATGCCGTCGGTGAGCTGGATCTCGCCGCCGACGCCACGCGGCTGGCTCGCGATCTCGTGGAACACGCCCGGCGTCAGGATGTAGCGCCCGGCCACGCCCAGGCGCGACGGCGCCGCTTCCGGCGCCGGCTTCTCGACGATGCGGGTGATGTCGACGAGGCGGTCGTTCACCGGCGTGCCGGCGACGATGCCGTAGCGCTTCGTGTGTTCGGCCGGCACTTCCTGCACCGCCAGGATGGAGGCACGCCATTCGCCGAACTGGTCGACCATCTGCTTGAGCACCGGCGGCTCGCCGACCATCAGGTCGTCGGCCAGCAGCACGGCAAAGGGCTGGTTGCCGACCAGGCGCTGGCCGCAGAGCACCGCGTGGCCCAGGCCCAGGGCCTGGGCCTGGCGCACGTAGATGCACTCCATGTCGTCGGGCTTGATGCTGCGCACGACGTCGAGCAGGTCCTGCTTGTTCGACTGCTCCAGCGCGTGTTCGAGCTCGAAGGTCATGTCGAAGTGGTCTTCGATCGGGCGCTTGTGGCGGCCGGTGACGAAGATCATCTCGCGCACGCCGGCGGCATAGGCCTCTTCGACGGCGTACTGGATCAGCGGCTTGTCGACGACCGGCAGCATTTCCTTGGGCTGCGCCTTGGTGGCCGGCAGGAAACGTGTGCCGAGGCCGGCGACGGGGAAAATTGCCTTCTGGACCAACATTTGCTTACATACAATGAGCCGAGCCGAATTCATTGTGGCATGCCGGTCCGGGGCGGCAATGAATCTGAATGCTGCGAAACCGCATGGATGTGCTGATCGTCGAACCACTGGACGCCGAGGTGCTGGAATGGCTGGGTGAACGCCATGCCGTGCGCTATGCGCCGCACCTGGCCAGCGAGCCCTACGAGTTCCGTCACGGGCTGTTCCAGGTGCGTTCGATGATCATTCCGCCCTCGGTGGCGCTGGATGCGGCAACGCTGTCGGCGGCGCCGATGCTGCGTGCCGTGGGCCGGCTCTCGGCCGGTGCCGAGAACATCGATCTCGAAGCCTGCCAGCGCGCCGGCATCGAGGTCGTGCGCCCGACCACGGCAGCGGCGGCGGCCGAAGCCGAGTTTGTCGTTGGGGCCTTGTTGCAGATGTTCCGCCGCGTGCCGGTGCTCAGCGAAGAAGGGCTGCTGGTCGGGCGTGAACTCGGTGCCGCGCGTGTTGGCCTCGTCGGCATGGCGCCGGCCGCCAAGCCGCTGGCGCATTTGCTCGGTGCCTTCGGTGCTGGGGTCTTCGGCTACGACCCGGCCCTGCATGGCAGCGACCCGCTGTGGGCGCGCTGGAACGTCGCGCCGATGGGCATGGCCGACCTGTTCGAACGCTGCGACGCCGTCTGTGTGCTGCTGACCTACTTTTCGCGCTACCGCGGGCTGATCGGCGAACGTTTCCTGCGTCTGGCCAAACCCAACCAGGTGCTGGTGAGCCTGGCGCATTCCAGCTTGTTCGACGAACGGGCGCTGGCCGAAGCCCTGTCGGGCGGCCGCCTGGCCGCTGCCTGGTTCGACAGCATGGAACCCGGCATGCTGGACCCGGGGCGCCCGCTGCGCCACCTGGACACGCTGCAGGTCACGCCGCGTGTGGCCAGCACGACGCAGGAGTCACGCACCCGCAGCGCCTGGGCCGTGGCGCGGCGCATCGACGAGTTGCTGGGCGGCAAGTCCTCGGACGAGGACTTCGTCATCACCGTGCGAGACGATCTCGCTGATCTCGCAGACGGCCCAGCGCCTCTTTGAAGCCGGCCAGCCGGGCCTGTTCCTGCTGCACCACGGCAGCCGGCGCCCGTGCGACAAAACTCTCGTTGCCCAGCTTGGCCCCGGCCTTGCCGATCTCGGTTTCCAGGCGCGTGATCTCCTTCGTCAGCCGCGCCGTTTCGGCGGCGACGTCGATCTCCACATGCAGGGCCAGCCGCACCGCGCCGCTCACCGCCACCGGTGCGGCCTGCGTC
>JBASTF010000962.1:0-2440 GCA_049274755.1 Rubrivivax sp.
GCCTGTGCCGCGGCGAGCGCGGCCGGCCCGCCGAACGCACGGTCTTCAAGTCGGTGGGCACCGCGCTCGAAGACCTGGCGGCGGCGATGCTGGCGCTGGGGCGCTGAGCGTCTGCGTCAGGCCGGCAGCGCCACACGCTGCGGCGCCGGGTTGTTGTGCAGCAGCGCAAACAGGTTTTTCGGGTCTTGCGCCTGGGCCACGAGTTCGATGGCCTGGCCGATGCCCAGCGTCTGCGCCTGCTGCTGCAGCCAGCGCAGCGCCGCCAGGTCTTCGAGCGCAAAACCCACCGAGTCGAACAGCGTCACCTGGGCCTCGTGCGTGCGGCCCGGCGCCAGGCCGGCCAGCACCTGCCAGAACTCGGTGACGGCGAAGTCGGCCGGCATCTGCTGCAGGTCGCCTTCGATGCGGGTCTGCGGCTCGAACTCGACGAACACCGCGGCCTGTTCGAGCACACCGGGGTGCAGCTCGGTCTTGCCGGGGCAGTCGCCACCGACGGCGTTGATGTGCATGCCGGGCTCGATCATCTCGGGTGTCAGGATCGTCGCGTTGCGCTTGTCGGCGGTGACGGTCGTCACGATGTCGGCGCCGCGCACGGCGTCGGCCGTGCTGCTGCACAGCTGCAGCCTGAAACCCTGGCCAGCCAGGTTGGCCATCAGCTTGGCGCTGGCCGCCGGGTCGGTGTCGAACAAGCGCAGTTCACGCACGCCGACCAGGTCGCGGAAGGCCAGGGCCTGGAACTCGCTCTGCGCGCCGTTGCCGACCAGGGCCATCACACGGCTGCCGCGCCGCGCCAGGCGCCTTGCCACCAGGGCTGACATCGCGGCGGTGCGCATCGCGGTGGCCAGCGTCAGCTCGGCCAGCAGGCGCGGCGTGCCGGTGGCGACGTCGGCCAGCACACCGAAGGCCATCACCGTCGGCAGGCCGCGCTGCGTGTTGCCGGGGTGGCCGTTGACATACTTGAAGCCGAACTCGTGGCTGTCGGCCACCGGCATCAGCTCGATGACGCCGCTGTGCGAATGGGCGGCGACACGCGCCGTCTTGTCGTAGTCGGCCCAACGGCCGAAGGCCTGTTCGATCTGCTGCGCGATGCCGGCGATGGCGGCCGGCAGCCCGGCCTGGCGCACGATGCGCACGACATCGCCGGCGCCGAGGAACAGGGTGCGGAGGGCGGTGGAGCTGGCCATGGCTTGTGGTCTCGCTGCTGCTGGGTTGCAGCGAGTCTGGCCGCAAG
Source organism: Rubrivivax sp. (assembly GCA_049274755.1). Taxonomy (GTDB): domain Bacteria; phylum Pseudomonadota; class Gammaproteobacteria; order Burkholderiales; family Burkholderiaceae_C; genus Rubrivivax. The sequence continues at coordinate 1,232 of JBASTF010000962.1, forward strand.
CGCTGTCAAGCAGAAGCGCAAGACTTGCTGCGTTTTGCAGCGCGCGCTGGCGTTCCGGCAGGCGCCGCTGACAGTTTGCTCACAAGGTGAACCGGCTTTGCCGGGCACCTTGACCCCCGCGGGGGCGGGCTGGGCGCAGCCCGGCCCTGGGGGTGCTCAGAGCGAGGCCAGATCCACCGCTGCGCCACGCCGGGCGCTGAGGGCCAGCGCTTCCAGCGTTGCCGCGATGTCCAGGCTGGCGGCCGCGGCATCGTCGATGGCGCGCTGGTCGCCGGCCGCCACCACCCGCGCAAACGCTTCGGCGGCGAAGCGGAAGCCGCTGCCGGTGGCCGAACGCACGGTCTCGAACGGCACGGTGTTCGCCGTGCCGCGGCGCAGCCGCATCTGGCTGGGCAGGAAGTGGTGCGGGTGGCCGGGCGCGTCGGCCGTGTGGTTCAGGTACTCGGTTTCGATGACACCCTGGGTGCCGACGATGGTGGCGTGGCGGTGCTGGGCCATGTCCATCGAACATTCGATCTGCGCCCGGCGGCCGTCGTCCCACAGCAGCGTGCCGCTGAGGCCCATGTCCACGCCGCTGCCGGCCCAGCGCGCTTCGGCCGTCACACGCTGCGGCGCACTGCCCATCACCAGGCGGACCAGGCTCAGCGGGTAGCTGCCGGCGTCGAGCAGGGCACCGCCGCCCAGATCGGCGGCCAGGCGGATGTTGCCGTCGGGCCGGCTCAGCGTGAAACCGAAGTTGGCCTGCACCAGGCGCACGGTGCCGATGGCGCCGCCGTGCAGCAGGGCCACCAGGTCGCCGGTCTGCGGCTGGAACCACCAGGGGTAGGCTTCGAGCAGCAGCACGCCGTGCTGGCGCGCGGCAGCGAACATCGCCCGGGCCTCGGCCAGGCTGGTGGCCAGCGGCTTTTCGCACAACACATGTTTGCCGGCCGCCGCGGCCTTCACGGCCCACTCGGCATGCAGGCTGTTGGGCAGCGGCAGGTAGATGGCGTCGATGCCGGTGTCGGCCAGCAGGGCTTCGTAGCTGCCGTGGTGGCGGGCCAGGCCGAACTCGGCGGCGAAGGCGGCGGCCTTGGCGGCGTCGCGGCTGGCGGCGGCGACGACCTTCACGGCCGCTGTGGCGGCGACGTCGCGCACAAAGGCGCGGGCGATGTTGGCGCAACCGAGGACGCCGATGCGCAGCGGGGCAGGGGTGTTCATCTGCAAGAT
>JBASTF010000963.1:0-7144 GCA_049274755.1 Rubrivivax sp.
GCGCTGCGGCGACGACCGGCAGCTCGGCCGCTGCCTGCGCACCTGGCGGCTGCTGCGGCGCATCAAGCAGGACCATGCGGCGCAGCTGCTCGACGTGTCCCAGGCCACCGTCTCGCGCTGGGAAAGCGGCCGCGGTGCGATGTCGCCCGACGACGCGCTGCGCCTGCGCCGGCTGATGGCGGCGCGGCTGGACAGCGCCGCCGACCGCCAGCTCGGCCGCCTGGTGCAGCAGTCCAGCGTGCCCATGCACCTGGTCTGCGACCTGACACACCGGCTGCTGGCTGCGTCGCCAGGGCGTGAGCGCCAGTTCAAGGTGCCGACCTCGCAGCTGCTGGGCACCTCGTTGTGGCGCTATGCCAGCGAAGCCATCGTCGCTGCCGAAGCCCGCCTGGCCGAGCAGGCCTGGTTCGGCCCGGCGCCGCCGGTGCTGGAGTTCGAGACCGACGGCCGTGACAGTGCCGACCTGGTGATCGTGCCCTGCCGCATGCGCTGGGTGCGGCTGCAGCTGTCCGACGGCAGCCATGTGCGGCTGGTGGAGACGATGGACGAAGTGCATGGTTGAACGCAGCATACGGCGGGCACGCAGGGTGGCCGCGGAATAACTTATGCAGCGCCGGCCTGTTGCCCGCCCCTCGCCGATGTCGACGCCGTGCTGCGCCGACTGGATCGACGTCTCGGCCGGCTGGCTGCGTTTCGGCCGGCCGCGCACCGATGTGCGGGCCGTGCAGCAGCGGTGGCCCGATGCCGGTTTGCACTTCGGCGACTGGCGTGTCGCCGCCAGCAGAGTCCCAAGGTCGCCGAACGCGCGATCCGAGGCGATGGAAGCCTGCCGATGCGAGACATCTGCAAAGGTGTTCGAGGGCTTCAAGCAAGCGCGTGCGGCCGATGGCGCGAAGAACGCGACGATCAACCGCAGCCTCGCGGTCGTTCGAACGGTCGCCAATCGGGCGGCGCGCGTCCGGCGGACCAATGGCAGGTCTTGGCTCTCGGCTGCCCCGTTGATCGAGATGCTCGACGAACGAGGACAGAGGAGACCACCGCATCCGAGCACCTGATCGGAGCAGGCGAAGTTGATGGAGCACCTGCCGGCGCATCTGCAACGGAGGATGGTGCTGTTCGCGCCCAACTGCGGCGGGCGGGACGACAACGTCTGCCAGTTGCGCTGGGCGTGGGAGCGGCCCGTACCGGAACTGAAGCGCAGCGTCTTCGTGATCCCGGCCGAGGAGCTCAAGGGCAAGCGACCCACACCCTGCGAACTGGTATCCCGAACCGGGCCGGCTCGACCGAGACGCCGGCTTCAAGCGGAACGAAGTGATGGCGCGGCTTGGCGCCGATCTCTGCATTGCGTTTCCAGGTGGCAACGGCACTGCCGACATGGTGCGGCGGGCGACTTCGCGGCAGATCCAGGTGCTACACAGCCCGCGGCTGAAGGCCCACAACCCGGTAACCACGAGACCGGCGCCGCCAGCGACCGGGTGCCAGGCGTACAGCACCGTGGCCACCAGGAACAGCGCTGCCAGAACCCACCGATCGTGCCGTTTCAAAGGTACATCCCCGGCCCAAAGGTACAACGCAAAGACAAAGGGCCTAGCGCCGAAGCGCTAAGCCCTTGTCATTTCTAGCTTTTCTGGTGCGGCTGGCAGGAATCGAACCCACGACCCCTTGGTTCGTAGTTTCTGCCACACCGCTAAGTTATTGATTTTTAATATGTTTATGCCGTCCGTTCCGACTCATTCTGCCCTGTTGTGGACTGTATTTCGCAGGAAACTCACCCAAAAGTCACCCACGGATGTTGAGAGCCGATCGCGTTTGTCAGTAGGGTTCGCCATCCCCTATTGACTCTTATGCCCGGCCGGAAGGGAGGGAAGTCAAACCAGACGGGCCAAGCAACCGCGCAAGCTCGTTCAGGTCAGCAGGCCGATGGGCGCCCTCATCCCCTACTTGCCACCCCGCCAATAATGTTTATGTCAATTCGGGCGCGGTTCTTTCCGTACCAGTCTTGCCCGACAAGGCGCCTGCTCGATTGGCAACGGACTTGCCCAGGAACACTCCACTCGCACCCTTGGGCTCGGCTTCAGCCATCTCCCGGACCTGATCCCGGGTGAACGCGCCTGAGGCAAACACACGCGGCCTTGTCTGCCATCCCCTGGGAGACGACAACAAACTTTCCGGGAGCAACTCGAACGCGCTTCATGGTGAGACCTTCACAGACAAGTCGGCTGGCTGATCAACTGCAGTTGAAGATCCGGGCCTACCGAGCGTCTGGGCCAACCAGGTGTTGGTCTGATCCAGCGCGGCGGCCAGCACCTCATTCTTGTTCGTGAGCATGCGGCCGCAATCATAGTTGGGCCACGGCGACGAAGCCATGGCGCACAGCGATCTCGACCCATCCCCTCTGGCCTACAGCGGCGCCAATGCCAATAATGGTCGCGACTCAGACGAATTGCCTCAGCGACTTCTCGACACAGGTGGCGCCGTCCGGTGCCAGCGCGAACTGTCGTTCTGCGCGAATCACCCGGATCGTCTCGTCCGACGCATGGGTGCTATGAGCCATCGTGCCAGAGAGAGTGAACAGCTTGTACCGGCGGGGCGCAGACTTGTCATCCACGCGTTGAGATTCTCACTAGACCGTGGTGAACTGGCCCATCATGCCAGTGTCCTCGTGCTCGAGGATGTGGCAATGAAACATGAGCGGTGACGGCGACGCCACTGCAGCAGTTTGCACCGCGACCCGCACCGTCTGCATCGCCTCGACGATGAACGTATCTCGAAGTCCTTGCTCGTAGGCGGCTGGCGCCACGCCTGCGCGCGTGAGCATTGACATCTTCACACCGTGCACGTGCATCGGATGCGCCATGTTGGTCGCATTGGTAAACGTCCAGACTTCCACCGAATTCGCCGGCACGCTGAAGTCGATCCGGCCGATGTCCAAGCTTCGGCCGTTGATCGTGAAGGCCCCGCCCATCATCCCGCCGTCCAGGCTGAAGGTGCGGTTGATTGCGCCCGGCCCTGCTACAACCGCCGGCGCTGCAGGCAGTGTGCTGGGTGGCGACGAGATGGCATTGGTCTGCTTTGGCAGAGACACGCGAATCGTCATGGCCTCGACCTCCGTCGCGCCCGCCGCGTTGCCCATTCCCATCCCCCCGGCCGCGGCGCTGACGTACACCGGCACCTCCTGCCCGACGGGCATTGCGCTGAAGTCGACCAACACTTCCGCGCGTTCACCAGGTCCCAACGCAACCGACGGGCGCGCAACGGGAACAGCCAGCAGTCCCGCCTCGTTGGCGACCTGCAGCATCGGCAGTGAATTGCCCAGCCTCAGCACCAGCGTGCGTGCGTTGCAGCCGTTGAGCAGCCTGAACCGTACCCACTGCCTCGGCGCCTGCCACACCGGGGCCAATGCTCCGTTCACCAGGAGGGTGTCGCCCGTGTAGCCGTTGGTTCGGTCGCTGGCTGACAGCGTGTAGTCGATCTGACCCGCAGCGGTGAATCGCTTGTCCTGGAGCACCAGTGCCAGGTCGTCCACTCCCCATGTCTCCGGCAGTGTCGAGCGCGCAATCCGCGCGTCATCGACGATCAGCAGGCCTGCGAGGCCCATGACGACCTGGCGGCCGGTCGAGCCGTGCGTGTGCGGGTGGAACCAGCAGGTCGACGCGGGATTGGCGACTGTGAAATTGGCGGTCCACTGGGCACCTGCTGCGATGACCTGATGAGGGCCCCCATCCGCCTCCGCAGGCACCAGCAGACCATGCCAGTGGACCGTGGTGTCTTCGCCGAGATTGTTCTGCACATGCAGCGCAACCTTCTCACCACTCCGCAGTCTCAATGCCGGACCCAACAACTGGCCGTTGTAACCCAGGGTGGCGGTCGCAACGCCGGAGCGAAAGACTGTCGTTCCCGCCTGGACAACGAGTGAGAAGTTCCTGGTGCCGGTCGCATCGACAGACCCGTCGACCAGCGGGATGATCGGCAGGTCAGCCCCAGGGGTCGGCGAGGAGACCAAGGGCGGGGCCGTCGATCCGGAGCCGGAAGAACCTTCACCGCATCCGGCCAGTTGAACCAGTGGGGCACCAGCCACGCCAAGCATCAGCGTACGCCGGAGCGCGTCGATCGGCGCATCGCTTGTCACCTTGAAACTGTTCATCGCGAGTCTCCGTGGATCTTGGGCAGTCTATTCGTCGTTGCTTATGGCTTTCTTTACTGACTCCCGAGTCGCCGCGCACGATGCTCGCAGACTGCCACGAGAAGTGGCGCGCGGTGATCGGCCGCAGACCACTGGCCCACGACGCGTCTCCGGCATCGACTCGTTGTCCCGTGAGACACCTCTGTGTTGCGCCCTGGGAAGATGACTGGGCGGTTATCCCCGCGACAGCGAACTGTCGGTAGGACGGGACTAGATTTCTCAGCGCGCACAGGACGGATCCCTTTCTGCACCCGTGGAGGCAGCCATGAAGCTGAGAATCACGCAAGTCGCCGCAATCGCAGTCATTGCAGCAGTCGCCACTTCGCCCGCTCACGCCGGACATGCGGCCAGAGAGGCCGCCAAGCAGGTGGTTGCACTTTCCGACGGTGGGACGCTCTACGTTTTCGAAGGCGGTCTCATGGCAAAGGAGGATCGCTACGGACGAGCGACCAGCGTGAAAATCGGAACGGTGGTCGAAACGATGGACGGGCGCAAGATCACCATGACCAGCAATGAAGTCGCCCGGCTGAGCCAGTTGCTCGACTTGGACCACCGCGGGTAGCGAAGCCGACGAGCACCGCCGCCTCCTGACGCACGTTCGGGGCGCGAGTTCGTAACTGGCCCGAGCGAGCCAGCGCGAACGCGTGGCCGCGCGCGGGTCGGGGCGTCAGCCACGATAGCTGGCAAACGTCGTAACCTGCCCGGCGAGATCGATCAGGAGCACCTGATAGGGCTGGGACCGGCCCGGCACCGCCATGCCGGGCGCTGACGCGGGCATGCCAGGTACGGACAGCCCCAAGGCCTTCGGCCGGGTCGCCAGCAGTCGCTCTATCTCTGTGGCTGGCACATGTCCTTCGATCACGTAGCCGTCGACGAGCGCCGTATGGCAGCTGCCAAATCGGTCGGGCATGCCCACGCGCCTGCGTTCGACCGACGCGTTGTGCACGTCCAGCACGGTGACCTTGAAGCCGGCCTCGCGAAGGTGTCCAACCCAAACCGCGCAACAACTGCAGGCGCGACTCTTGAAGACCTGTACCTCGGGCTTCGGGATAGCCGCCAGCGCGAAGCCCGGCAGCGACGCGCCGACCACGACCAGCCTCTTCAGAAGTGCTCTGCGTCTCATGGCACCGTCCTCACGCGGCCGCTGAAGGGCCCAAGGCTTCCTGTGCAGAAGGGACCGGGGCAGAACGCGATTCCCTCCTGAGCTGCCATTGCTTGACCAGCGCGTAGAGCGCCGGGATCACCCCGAGCGTCAGTACGGTCGATGAGATCATGCCGCCGACCATCGGCGCGGCGATGCGGCTCATCACCTCCGAGCCGGTGCCGGTGCCCCACATGATCGGCAGCAGGCCGGCCATGATGGCCACCACCGTCATCATCTTCGGACGCACGCGCTCGACCGCCCCCTCCATCACCGCGCCGTACAGGTCGGCCGGACCGGGCAAGCGCCCTTCGGCGCGGCAGCGCTCCCGTGCCTCGGCCCAGGCATGGTCGAGGTAGATCAACATCACGACGCCGGTTTCCGCCGCGACCCCGGCCAATGCGATAAAGCCGACGGCCACGGCCACCGACAAGTTGTAGCCCAGCCACCACATCAGCCACACGCCTCCGACCAGGGCGAAGGGCACCGACAGCATCACGATCAACGTCTCCGTCAACCGCCTGAAGTTCAGGTAGAGCAGCAGGAAGATCGTCAGCAAGGTCACCGGGATGACGACCTTCATCTTTTCGACGGCACGCTCCATGTACTCGAACTGGCCGCTCCAGGTGATGTAGTAGCCCGGCGGGAACTTCACCTGATCGGCCACCGCCTTGCGGGCGTCCGCGACGTAAGAACCGATGTCACGGTCACGAATGTCGACAAAGATGTACGCGGACAGCAATGCGTTCTCGGTGCGGATGCCGGGCGTGCCGCGCGCCACGCTCACTCTGGCGACCTGCCCCAGCGGCACCATCGCACCGCCCATCGTGGGCACCAGCACCTCACGCTCGATCTGCTCCGGGTGGGTGCGCAGCTCGCGCGGGTAGCGCACCGTCACGCCGAAGCGCTCGCGGCCCTCGACCGTCGTCGTGACCATCTCGCCACCGAGCGCAGTCCCGATGATGTCCTGTAGTTCACCGACCGACAGGCCGTATCGGGCCAGTGCCTCTCGGTTGGGTTCGATGTTCAGGTAGCTGCCCCCCGTCAGGCGTTCCGCGAAGGCCGAAGTCGTGCCGGGCACCGCCTTGACCACCGCCTCGATCTCCTTGGCGAGTTTCTCCATCTCGCCGAGATCCTTGCCGAAGACCTTGATGCCGATCGGCGTGCGAATGCCGGTGGAGAGCATGTCGATGCGTGCCTTGATCGGCATCGTCCAGGCATTCGACACGCCCGGAAACTGCAAGGCCTTGTCCATCTCGGCGATCAGCTTGTCGGTGGTCATGCCCGGCCGCCACTCTTCCTGCGGCTTCAGATTGATCACCGTCTCGAACATCTCGATGGGGGCGGGGTCGGTCGCGGTGTTCGCACGGCCCGCCTTGCCATAGACCGAACTGACCTCCGGGAAGCTCTTGATGATCTTGTCCTGGGTCTGCAACACCTCGGCTGCCTTGGTGATCGACATGCCAGGCAGCGAGGCCGGCATGTACAGCAGCGTGCCCTCGTTGAGCGTCGGCATGAATTCGCTGCCGAGCTTGGAGGCGGGGAAGTAGGTCAATGCCATGGCGATGACGGCCAGCGCGATCGTCAGCTTCTTCCAGCGCATCACGCCGGCGATGATCGGGCGGTAGATCCAGATCATGAAGCGGTTCAGCGGATTCTTCGCTTCCGGCATGATCTTGCCGCGGATGAACAGCATCATCAGCACGGGCACCAGCGTCACCGACAGCAGAGCCGCACCGGCCATCGAGAACGTCTTGGTGTAGGCCAGCGGCGCGAAGAGCCGCCCTTCCTGCGACTCGAGCGTGAAGACCGGCAGGAAC
>JBASTF010000964.1:0-20472 GCA_049274755.1 Rubrivivax sp.
GCCCCGATGCGCGCGGCCAGCCGGCGCTGCGGCGCGAAATCGCGCTGGTGTTGTCGCTCGACCACCGGGTGCTCGACGGGGTCGCTGGCGCCGCGCTGCTGAATGCGGTCGTCGATGGGCTGGCCCATCCGACTCGCTTGTTGTTCGACTAGCTTTGGCACTGGAGCCCACGATGGACTTTCGACTCTCGGATGAACAGCGGCAGATGATCGAGGCGGCGCGCAAGGTCGGCGACCACTTCGGCCTCGAGTACTGGCGCAAGCAGGACGCCGCCAAGGCGTTCCCCAAGGAGTTCTGGCGCGCCGTCTGCGACGCCGGCCTGTGTGGCGCCGCGCTGCCCACCGAGGTCGGCGGGACTGGCCTGGGCATGTTCGAGCTGGCGCTGGTGGTGGAGACGCTGGCGTCCTGCGGCGGCGGCGCGACCGTCGGGCAGCTCTTCATGATCAATCCGATCTTTGGCGGCGTCGCGTTGTCGCGCTTCGGCACGCCCGCGATGAAGGCCGAGCTGCTGCCGAAGATCGTCTCGGGCGAGATCAACTGCTGCATGGCGCTGACCGAGCCTGACGCCGGCACCAACACGCTGGAGCTGCGAACCTATGCCGAGGCCGACGGCGACGGCTGGCGCCTGAACGGCCGAAAGATCTGGATCACCGGCGTGCCCGACGCGGCGAAGATGCTGGTGGTGGCGCGCACCAAGAATCTCGCCGAGTGCAAATCGCGCAGCGACGGCCTGTCGATGTTCATGGTCGACGTCGAGCGCAAGGGCCTGACGCACACCGCGATCGACAAGGTCGGCACGCGCACGCTGGCGTCGAGCAGCGTCTTCTTCGACGACGTGCGCATCGCGCCGGGCGAGCTCGTCGGCACCTTGCATCGCGGCTGGCACGAACTGCTCGATGTGCTTAACACCGAGCGCATCGTCACCACCGCAGCGCTGGCCGGCACCGGCGAACTGGCGATCAAGCTGGCGGTGAAGTACGGCAACGAGCGCAAGGTCTTCGGCGACAAGCCGGTCTCGAGCTACCAGGGGCTGCAGTTCCCGCTGGCGCAATGCCATGTCGAAGTCGAGGCGGCGCGCCTGCTCAACCACAAGGCGGCGGTCAACTGCGACATGGGACTGCCCTACGGCAGCGAGGCCAACGGCGCCAAGTTGCTGGCCGCGCAAGCCGTGGCCCGCGCCACCGAACGTGCCATGCAGACCATGGGCGGCATGGGCTACGCCACCGAATTTCACGTCGAGCGGCTGTGGCGCGATGCGCGGCTGTTCCGCTTCGCGCCGGTGTCCGAAGAGATGATCCTCAACTACGTCGCCAACCACGACCTGGGCATGCCGCGCTCGTACTGAGCGCGCCAGTCCCCGAGGAGATCTGCATGGTCAACTTGAGTGCCGCCATCCTGCGCTGGGCGCGCGCCGAGCCCGCGCGACCGGCGCTGCTGTACCGCGACCAGCGTCAGGGCTACGGCGAGCTTGCGGCACGTCTTGCCGCCACGGCAGGCAGCCTGCGTACGCGCGGCATCGGCGAAGGCGACATCGTCGCGCTGCTGATGAAGAACAGCGCCGCCTTCATCGAGCTGGCGCTGGCTGTGAGCCACCTGGGCGCGGTGCTGCTGCCCATCAACTACCGGTTGGGCGCCGACGAGGTGGACTACATCGTCGGCCACGCGGGGGTGAAGCTGCTGCTGGTGGACGAGGAACTGCGCCCGCTGGCGGGCGGCTTCGGCAACGTGGTGGTGGTCGACGAAGCGGCGCAATCCGACAGCCGCCGCCTCGGGCCCGTGGCCGAGCCGGTGTGGGCGCCGCAGGTGCGGCGGCCCGAGGATCTGTTCCGGCTGATGTACACCTCGGGCACCACCGACCGCCCCAAGGGCGTGATCCATTCCTACGCCAACTACCACTGGAAGTGCCTGGACCACATCGCCGTGCTCGGCCTGCATGGCGGCGAAAGGCTGCTCGTGGTCGGGCCGCTGTACCACGTCGGCGCGTTCGATCTGCCGGGCCTGGCGGTTCTGCAGATGGGCGGCATGCTCGCGGTGCAGCGCGAGTTCGAACCCGAGGAGACCTTGGCGCTGATCGCACGCGAGCGCCTGACTGCCGGCTGGATGGCGCCGGTGATGCTGAACCGACTGCTGGCGCTGCCGGATCGCCAGCGCTTCGACGTGAGCAGCTTCCGTTGGCAGATCGGCGGCGGCGAGCGCACGCCCGAGGAACGCATCCGCGAGTTCGGCTCGCTGTTCGGGGCCGGGCGCTACATCGACGGCTACGGTCTGACCGAGAGCTGCTCCGGCGACACGCTGATGGAGGCTGGGCGTGAGATCGAGAAGATCGGCTCGACCGGGCGCGCGCTGCCGCACGTCGAAATCCGCATCTGCGACGACGATGGCGGCGCGCTGCCGTGCGGCGAGGCCGGTGAAATCTGCCTGCGCGGCCCCAAGGTCACCGGCGGCTACTGGCGCGATTCGGAGAAGACCGCGGCCAGCTTCCACCCGGGCCACTGGTTTCGCACCGGCGACATCGGTTACCTCGATGCCGAGGGCTTTCTGTTCCTCACCGACCGCAAGAAGGACATGATCATCAGCGGCGGCGAGAACATTGCCAGCAGCGAGGTCGAACGCGTGCTGTACCAGCTGCCGCAGGTGCTGGAAGCCGCGGCGGTGGGCCTGCCCGACGAACGCTGGGGCGAGCGCGTGGTCGCGGTGGTGGTCCTGCGGCCCGGCACTAGCCTCACGCTCGACGAGCTCCAGACCTTCTGCCGCGGCAAGCTCGGCGGCTTCAAGCTGCCGAAGGAACTGGTGCTGCGTGACTCGCTGCCGCGTCTACCATCGGGAAAGGTGCTTAAGCGCATGCTGCGTGCAGAACTCACATCGACAGGGAGCGCGACATGGAGTTGGATTTCTCAGATCAGGTTGCCGTAGTGACGGGCGGCGCCAGCGGCATCGGCGAGGCCTGCGCAGCTTTGCTCGCAGGCACCGGTGCGCGGGTAATCGTGGCCGATCGCAACGAAGCTGCGGCGCAGGCAGTGGCCGAGGCAATCGGCGGCATCGCGCTGGTGCTCGACGTCGGCGAAGAACAATCGGTCGAGGCGCTGGTCGCTGCCGTGCAGGCGCGCTGCGGCGTGCCGAACGTGCTGGTCAACAGTGCCGGCGTACTGCAACGCACGCTGCCGCCCGAGGAACTGAGCTTGCGCGAATGGGACTTCGTCGCCCGCATCGACCTGCGCGGCACCTACCTATGCTGCGCGCGCTTCGGCGCCGCGATGGCGCAGCGCGGCAGCGGCGCGATCGTCAACATCGCGTCGGTGGCCGGCATGGGGTCGGGGCCCCTGCACTCGTACGGCCCGGCCAAGGCCGGCGTCATCAACCTGACCGAATGCCTGGCGGCGGAGTGGGGCCCCAAGGGCGTACGCGTCAACGCCGTGTCGCCCGGCTTCACGCACACGCCGGCGCTCGAGAAGGGCATCACGACGCGCACGCTGGAGACCGGCGCGATGACCACGCACGCGGCGCTCGGCCGTTTGATCGAGCCGCGCGAGATCGCGAACGCGGTGGCCTTCTTGGCATCGGACCGGGCGTCGGCGATCACCGGCATCAACCTGCCCGTCGACGCCGGGTACCTCGTGGCGACGCCGTGGGCGAGCTACGGCGGCCTGCGCCGCTGATTGTCGTTCGACACAGCATGTCGCTCATTGACGAACTGTCTAACGTTCGTTAGCCTTCGCGAGCCGAAAAGGCGAATTCTTAAAGCCCTCACAGGAGCAGTCCATGCGCATCGGCAGTGTCGAATTCGAGCAGCAAGGCCGTGTCGCGATCGTCACCTTGGACGAGCCGACCAAGCTCAACGCCATTTCCATGGGCATCCGCGAAGGCGTAATTGAAAGCCTGGCAAGAATCCAGGCCGACGACGAGATCCGCGTGGGCATCCTCACCGGGCGAGGCGACAAGGCCTTCTGTGCCGGCGCGGACATCAGCACCTTCCCGGCCACGCCCGAGCAGGCGCGCAGCTTCATTGCCGACGTGCTGCCGGTGCTGGAGGCACCCGAACGCTGCCGCAAGCCGCTGATCGCGGCTGTCAACGGAGTGGCGTTCGGCGGCGGCTTCGAGCTCGCGATTGCCTGCGACTTCATCCTCGCCTCGGAGCGGGCCCGCTTCGGCGTGCCCGAGATTCAGCTCGGCTTGCTGCCGGGCTTTGCGCTGCTGAGGCTGCACGACATCGTCGGCCGCCCCAAGGCCAAGGAACTGAGCATGCTGGGCGACCCGATCGACGCCGCCGAGGCCGTGCGCTTGGGCATCGCCTTGCGCACCGTCGCACACGACAAGCTGCTCGACGAGGCGATGGCCTTTGCCCACAAGCTCGCCGGCAAACCGCACATGGCGGTGCAGATGGCGAAGTCCTTCTTCAACCGCGGGCTGGGCGGCGACGACATGCGCTACGCGGTCGATGCCTTCCCCTTCCTCTTCCAGACCGACGACGTGAAGGAGGGCGTGGCGGCCTTCCGCGCCAAGCGCAAGCCCGAGTTCAAGTGACGGCCCGTCCGATCCTGCACAACGCCTTCTGCGATTCGCTGGGCATCGAGTACCCGATCTTCCTCGCCGGCATGGGGGTAGGCGGGCGGGCCACCCCGCCGAAGCTGGTGGCGGCGGTGTCGCAGGCGGGGGGCTGTGGTGTGCTGGGCTGCTCGGGGCTGTCGCCTGAGGAAACGCGGCGTCGCATCCGCGAGGTGCGTTCGCTCACCGACCGTCCGTTCGGCGTCGACCTGCTGCTGCCGGCGCGCATTGCCGACGCACCCGACACCCGATCGGGCGTGCGAGACGAGATCCGGCGCCGCTACCCGGAGCATGCCGCCTTCGTGCAGACGCTGCTCCAGCGCTACCAGCTGCCTGCGGTGCAGCCCGCCGACGAAACGGTGGTCAACATCGAGTACGCGAAGTCGGTGCTCGACGTCGTGTTCGACGAACACGTGCCGATCTTCGCCGCAGGGTTGGGCGATCCCGATTTCCTGCTGCCGCGCGCGCGCGCGCAGGGCATGAAGCTGATCGGCCTGTCGGGCTCGGTGCGCAATGCGGTGCGCCAGCGCAAGTCGGGCGTCGACGCGATCGTCGCGCAGGGCACCGAGGCCGGCGGCCATACCGGAACCGTGGCCTCGTTGCCGCTGATCCCGCAAGTGGTGGACGCAGTGAACCCGACGCCGGTGATCGCTGCCGGCGGCATCGCCGATGGCCGCGGGATCGTCGCCGCACTGGTGCTGGGCGCGCAGGCCGCCTGGCTGGGCACCGCCTTCCTTGTGGCCGACGAGTGCGAACTGTTTGACACCTGCAAGGACCAGATCGTGGCCGCGGACTCCGAGGCCTTCCGTGTCAGCAAGGTCTGGACCGGCAAGACGGTGCGTGCCTTCCACGGTGAAATCTCTCAGGCCTGGGCAGAGTCCGGACTGCCGACTTTGGAGACGCCGTACCAGCGCATCCTGATGGAGGACTTCCTGGCCGCGGTGCTGGCTGCCGGCCGTCACGACCTTTTCTACAACATCGCCGGTCAGGCGGGCGGCCTGCTCAAGGCGCGGCGCCCGGCGCGCGACATCATGACCGACCTGGTCGACGGTGCCATCCAGGAGATCCGGCGGCTGCAGCGCGACGTGCGCATCAGTCTGGCCTAGCACGAGACCAAGCATGGGAACCAAAGCCATCATCAGCGGCGTGCACGACACGCAGGTCGGTGCGCTGCCCGACAGCACCTGCATGTCGCTGCACGCCGAAGCCGCACTGGGCGCGCTGGCCGACGCAGGGCTGGCGGTGTCGGACATCGACGGCCTGCTGACCGCGTACTCGTTCGCATCGCCGCAACTGATGCTGGGGGGAGTGCTGGGCGAGTACATCGGGCTGCGCCCCAAGGTCAACGCCTCGATCGCCATGGGCGGCATGACCGGTGGTCTGCTGGTGCGTCATGCCGAGTCGCTGGTGCGTTCGGGGCGCTGCCGCCATGTGCTGTGCGTCACCGGCGACAACCGCCTGACCGGCATGGGCGACAAGGTACAAGCCGCGCTGGCCGACGTCGGCCACCCGCAGTACGAGCAGCCCTACGGGATGAGCGTGCCAGCCGCCTTCGCGATGGCCGCCCAGGTCTACTTCCACGAAGGCTGGCTCAATGGCGACCACCTCGCGGCCGTGGCGGTGAACCAGCGCGCCAACGCCGCGCTGCACCCGCAGTCGCACATGAAGAAGCCGATCACGATGGACGACGTGCGCAAGTCCAAGGTGATCGCCTCGCCCTTGCGCATGCTCGATTGCTGCCTCGTGTCCGACGGCGGCGCCGCGGTGGTGGTGAGCGCCGGCGAGACCGCGCGCGACGGCCGCCGGCGGGCGGTGGAGTTGCTGGGCATCGGCGAAGGCCACACGCACGAGCACATCTTCGCGGCGCCGTCGCTGGTCGATTTTGGCTGCAAGGAGTCCGCCGCCGATGCGCTGGCCCAGGCCGGGCTCGAGCACCGGGACGTCGACTGCGCACACATCTACGACTGCTTCACCAGCACCTTGCTCATCACGCTGGAGTCGATGGGCTTCTACGGCCGCGGCGAGGCCGGCCCGGCGGCGCTGGCCGGCGAGTTCGCGATCGGCGGACGCTTTCCCGTCAACACCAATGGGGGCCTGCTGTCGTACGGCTCGTCGGGTGCGGCCGGCGGCATGTTCCATGTCGTCGAGGCGGTGCGCCAGTTGCGCGGTGAATGCGGCCCGCGCCAGGTCAAGGACGCCGAAGTGGCGCTGGCCCACACGCTGGGCGGCATCTTTTCCGGCCATTGCTCGATCATCATGGGGAGGGCCTGACCATGGCCGAAGTGCAAACCAAGCCGATGCCGGTGCCGGACAGCATCAGCCGGCCCTATTGGGAGGGTGCGAACCAGGGCGAGTTCCGCTTCCAGCGCTGCCGCGCCTGCGGCAAGCCGCAGTTCTACTCGCGGTTCGCCTGCGTGCATTGCCACAGCACCGACCTGCAATGGCAGGTGGCCGAAGGCCTCGGGCGCGTGGCCAGCTTCTCGGTGATCCACCGCGCGCCGATCGCGGCGTTCATGGCCGACACGCCCTATGTGCTGGCGCTGGTGGACCTGGACGAGGGCTTGCGCTTCATGTGCAACGTGCTGAACTGCGACCCGGCAACGGTGAAGGTCGGCATGCGCGTGCGTGTGTGCTACGAGACCCGCCCCGGCAGCGAACAGAAGGTTCCGCAAGTGGAGCCCGCAACATCATGAGTGACCTTGTCATCTTCAACTACGACCACTACGAGCCGGGCAAGAACTACGGCACGCGCGATTTCAGCGTCGACGAGGCGACCATCGCCAAGTGGCGCAGCGTGTACCCAAACGACGACGACCCCGGCGTGATGCCTGGCGGCATGCTGGCGATGATCGTCATCGACGCCGTGCTGACGCTGAACTCGCCGCGTCCGCCCGGCGGCGTGCATGGCGGGCAGACTTTCGACATCCTGCGCATGCCGCGCATCGGCGAGACCTTGCGCACCGAAGTGTGGTGCCTGGACAAGCAAGTCAAGAAAGACCGCAAGTGGGTGCGCGTGCGCACCGAGACGCGCGCCGTGGGCTCGGGCGAGTTGCTGTTCAGCGGCATCATGACCACGCTGGTCGCGCAGTAAGGGGCCACCATGGACAAGCAGCTGAAGGCATCGACCAAGCACGTCGACTTCGACACCATCATGGCCTACGCGGCGGTGACGAACGACTACAACCCGATTCACGTCGACAAGGAGTTCGCCGCCAGGAGCCCGATGGGCGGGATCATCGCGCACGGCACGATGTCGGTGGCGCTGATCTGGCAGGCGCTGAAGAACACGCTGGGCGTCGACGCGCTGAACCGCGTGCACCTGGAGATCCGCTTCGTGCAGCCGGTGCGCATCGACGACGACGTGACCGGCGGCGGCGAGCTGCGCGAGGGCAGCCAGCCGCCGGTTTACGACGTCTGGGTGCGCAACGGCAAGGGCCTGGACGTCATCAAGGGCGCGGCCACCATCAAGCCTGCCAAGGCAAACCCATGAGCCTGAAGGGAAAGGCCTACATCGCGGGGGCCTACGAGCACCCGATCCGTCGCGCCGACGACAAGTCGGTGGCGCAACTGCATGCCGAGGTCGCGCGCGGTGCACTCGCCGATGCCGGCCTGACGATGCGTGACGTCGACGGCTACTTCTGCGCCGGCGACGCGCCCGGCCTGGGTGCGTTGAGCATGGTCGACTACATGGGCATGACGCTCCGGCACGTCGACACCACCGAGACCGGTGGCTCCTCGTACGTGGTGCACGTCGCGCATGCCGCGGCGGCCACCGCCGCCGGCCGCTGCAACGTGGCACTGATCACGCTGGCCGGGCGGCCCAAGGCCGAGGGCATGGCCACCGGCACCGCGCCGCGCAACTACGGCCCTGCGCCCGACGTGTCGTTCGAGCTGCCCTACGCGCCGACCACCGTCAACATGTATGCCATGGCCGCCATGCGCCACATGCACGAGCACGGCACCACCAGCGAACAGCTGGCCTGGATCCGCGTGGCCGCGTCGCACCACGCCCAGCACAACCCGCACGCGATGGTGCGCGACGTGGTGACGGTGCAGGACGTGGTCGGCTCGCCGATGATCGCCGACCCGCTGCACCGGCTCGACTGCTGCGTCATCAGCGACGGCGGCGGCGCGCTCGTCGTGGTCCGGCCGGAGATCGCACGTCAGCTCGAGCGTCCGCTGGTCAAGGTCATCGGCACCGGCGAGTTCATGCGCGCGCAGATCGGCGGTAAGGTGGACCTGCTGACGACCGGCGCGGCCTGGACCGGCGCGGCGGCATTCGCCGAGGCCGGCGTGAAGCCCGCCGACATCCAGTACGCGTCGATCTACGACAGCTTCACGATCACCGTGCTGCTGACGCTGGAGGACCTGGGCTTCTGCAAGAAGGGCGAGGGCGGCCGGTTCGTGTCCGACGGCAACCTGATCTCCGGCGCCGGCAAGCTGCCCTTCAACACCGACGGCGGCGGCCTGTGCAACAACCACCCGGGAAATCGCGGCGGCATGACAAAGGTCATTGAAGCGGTGCGCCAGTTGCGCGGCGAGGCGCATCCGTTGGTGCAGGTGCCCAATTGCAGGCTCGCGCTGGCGCATGGCACCGGTGGATCGCTCGGCACCCGGCACGGCAGTGCCACCCTGATCCTGGAGCGCGAATGAGCATCACCATCGGACGGCGCGAGATGGCCGCACCCACCGTCACCCCGGAAACGCGGCCGTTCTGGGAAGCCGCGGCCGAAGGCCGGCTGCTCGTCAAACGCTGCGACGACTGCGGCGAGCACCACCACTACCCTCGCGCGGCCTGCCCGTTCTGCGGCAGCGAGCGCACGCAGTGGCGGCAGGCGAGCGGGCAGGGCACGATCTACAGCTTCAGCGTCATGCGCAGGGCCGAGGTGCCGTATGTGGTGGCCTACGTGACGCTCGAGGAGGGGCCGACGATGATGACCAACATCGTCGACGCCGATGCCGACGCGGTGCGCATCGGGCAGCCGGTGAAGCTGAAGTTCAGCCCGAGCGAGGATGGGCCACCCTTGCCGGTATTCACACCGGCCTGAGCCGGCGCACAGCCGCGGTCAGGACGGATCAGCCGCTGCGCGTTGCCGCAGTGCGCCGTGCATGAATTGCGCGACGCGTTCGATGGCCCGCTGGCCTTCGTCGAGCATGCGCGCGTACCAGTGCCAGACGTGAACCATGCGCGGCCAGACTTCGAGCGTGGTGTGCACGCCGGCTTCGCTGGCGGCGATGGCCAGTTGCCGCGCGTCGTCGACCAAGGCCTCGCCGCCGGCCACCTGCAAGAGCAGCGGAGTCAGGCCGCGCAGATCGGCGAACAGCGGCGACACCCGCGGGTCGCGCAGGCTGCGCCGGCCCATGGTCGCATGGGCCATGGCACGTAGCACGGCGTGGTCGATCAGCGGGTCGTGGCTGGGCCGTTGCGGATCGCACGCGGGCAGGCTGCAACTGAGGTCGGTCCAGGGCGAGATGCATACGCCGGCGGCCGGCAGCGGCAGGCCGGCGTCGCGCAGCGCCACCAGGGTGGTCAGCACCAGCCCGCCGCCGGCCGAGTCGCCGGCCAGGACGATGCAACCGGGCTTGACCCGCAGCGACTCGATCAGCCAGCGGTAGGCGGCGACGGCGTCGTCCAGAGCGGCAGGGAAAGGGTGCTCGGGTGCCAACCGGTAGTCGAGCGTGAACGTACGGGCGCCGGCGGCCAGGGCGATGTCGGCCGCAAGGTGGCGGTGCGAGCGCGGCGAGCCAATGACGTAGCCGCCGCCATGCAGATACAGCACGACGGCATCACCGGCGCCAGCAGGCAGCAGCCATTCACCGCGCACAGAGCCGGTGTCGAGCACTTGCAGCGTGACCTCGCCCGTCAAAGGGAAGACGACCTGGGCGCGCTCATACTGAGCGCGCAACTGGGCGAGGGTGAGCGTGGTCTGCGGTGGCAGCCGCCGCAGCCGCTCGAGCAACTTCTCGATCGTGCGTTCGGACACGGCACGACCGCCGGCAGGATCAGGCCAGCCAGCGCTTGCGGCGCCGGTAGTGCTTGATCTCCTTGAAATCGCGCCCCTCGGCGCCGCCGAGGTAGGCCTCGCGGATGTCCGGGTTGTTCTTCATGACCTCGGCCTTCTCGTGCATGACGACGCGGCCGTTCTCGATCAGGTAGCCGTGCGACACGACGTCCAGCGCCGCGATGGCGTTCTGCTCGACCAGCAGGATCGACATGCCTTCATCGCGGTTGATGCGCCGGATGATCTCGAAAATCTCGGCGACGATCACCGGCGCGAGGCCCAGGCTCGGCTCGTCGAGCATGAGCAGCTTGGGCTGCGTCATCAGCGCGCGTGCAATGGCCAGCATTTGCTGTTCGCCGCCGGACAGGTAGCCCGACTTGGCGGTGCGGCGCTGGTGCAGGCGGGGGAAGTAGGAGTACACCCGGTCGCGGTTGCGCTCCATGTCGGCCTTGCCGCCATGCACGGCAGAAGCCGCAATGAGGTTCTCGTCGGGTGTCAGGTGCTCGAAGACACGACGGCCTTCGAGCACCTGGGCGATGCCCAGCTTGACCCGGTCCTGCGGCGCCAGCTTGGCGATGTCCTCGCCCATGAACTTCACGTCGCCACGCGTGATCTCGCCACGCTCGGACTTGAGCAGCCCGCTCACCGCCTTCAGCGTGGTGCTCTTGCCGGCGCCGTTGGCGCCCAACAGGGCGACCATGCCGCCCTGTGGCACCTCGATGGAAACGCCCTTGATGGCCAGGAAGACGTGGTCGTAGATGACCTCGATGTTGTTCAGGGTGAGAGCGTTCACGGTCATTTTTTTCCAGATTTGGCGAACTCGGCAGAGTGTTGTTTCACCGTGCTCCAGACCAGATCCGTGTAGTCGGCGAACCAGTCGGTTTGGGGAACCCACTTGCTGCCGTCCCACATGTCGATGCGGGTCTTGCCGCCGCCGCCGTGGTCCTTGGCATTGAGCGTCAGCGGTGCCATCAGGCCGTTGGCGTCATAACTACTCACGCTCTCCATGCCTTTGCGAATCCTCTCGGCAGTGAGCGGCGCGGGCTGATCCTTGGTGGCCAGTCGCACCCCTTCGAACAGCGTCGAGTACATCGCCAGTCCGAGGTAGTAGTACGAGTCAGAGAGGAACTTGCGGTCGCCGCTGCCCTTGCCCTTGTCGTACAGTTCGCGCGCGATGTCGCGCAACAAGGGATGGTCAGTCCCGCCGCCGATGACCACCGAAGAGCGCTTCAGGCCCTTGGTCGCCTCGGGCCCGATGTTGTTGATGTCAACCTCGTTGATCCAGTTCACGGTGATGAACTTCTCCAGCGGTATGCCGTTGCGCTTGAGTTCCTTGACGGCGACGACGTTCATCGGTCCGATGCCCCAGTGAACGATCCAGTCCGGCTGGAAGCGGCGCAACTGGCTGATCGCCGAACTCATGTCATTGCCGGGCAGCGGGTAGGGAAACATCGCCATCTCGAAGCCTTCACGTTTCTGCTGTTCCTGCAGGACGGGGATCGGCTCCTGCCCGAGAGGGTAGTCGATGTAGAGATAGGCAATCTTTGTCTTCTTGAAGCTGGCACCAGCCTGGCGCTTGATGTAACTCACCATGTTTGCCACCTGGCCCCAATAGGTCGGGCCCAAGGGAAACACCGGCTTGAAGACCTCGCCATCGACGGCATCGGCGCGGCCATGGAAAGCCTGGATCATGAGATTGCCGTCCTGCATGACGCGGGGCAGAACGGCGCGGGCAACCGGGGTGGACATGAAGTCGAAAACCATCACGCCGTCACGCTTCAGGCGCTCATAACATTCGATGCCGCGCTGCGGCTCGTTGCCATGGTCCTGAACCGTGATTTCGATCATGCTGCCGCTCAGACCGCCCTTGCCATTGATCAAGGCGGCGTAGTCGCGAGCCGCCTGCGCGACCTGGGGCGTGATGAAGCCGTAGGATTTCGTCAGGTCGTAGCAGAGGCCGAAGCGAATTGGCTCCGAAGCCATCGCCACTTGATACACTGCCGACATGGCAAGGGCTGACAGGGCTGCGCGAAGGATGTGAGGCATGAAGTCTGTTCCTTGAGTGACACGCAGCGAACCTACTTTGCGGCCTTGGCGTAATCGGCCGAATTGGCCTTGACGAGCGTGTTGACCAGGCCCGTGTAATCGGCGAACCAGTCAGTCTGCGCCACCCACTTGCCGCCATCCCACATGTCGATGCGGGTCTTGCCGCCACCGCCGTGGTCCTTGGGCGTGATGGTGATCGGGGCCATGAAGCCCTTGGCATCGAAGTTCTTGATGCCATACATGCCCTGCCGGATCTTCTCCGGCGTCAACGGCCAGCCCTGTTTCTTGATGGCGATGCGCACGCCTTCGAAGACGGACGAGTACACGGCCAGACCCGTGTTGTAGTAGGAGTCGGCGACGAGTTTGCGATCGCCATTGCCCTTGCCCTTGTCGTAGAGCTCGCGCAGGATGTCTTTTACCAACGGATGCTCGGCGCCGCCGACGACGACCGTCGAGCGTTTGAGTCCCTTTGCGGCGGCGGCACCAAAGTTGTTGATGTCGACCTCGTTGATCCAGTTCACCGTCACCATCTTCTCGATCGGGATGCCGTTGCGCTGCATCTCGCGGAAGGTGATGGGATTCAGCGGCGAGAAGGACCACAGGACCACCCAGTCGGGCTGGAAGCGCCGCATCTGCGTGAACGCCGCACTCTGGTCATTGCCCGGCACAGGGATTGGAAAGGGCTGGTACTCGAAGCTCTCGAGCCGCTTCAGAGCCTCAAACACCGGCGTTGGCTCGCGGCCGAAGGGCGTGTCGAGGTACATGAAGGCTACCTTCTTGCCCTTGAGGCTGCCCCCACTCTGCTTCTTGAAGTAGCTGATGATGTTTGCCGCCTGGCCCCAATAGGTGGGAGCCAAGGGAAACACCTGCTTGAAGACTTCACCGTCGACGGCGTCACCCCGGCCCACCAGGGGCTGCACCAGGATGTTGCCGTCCTGCATGATGCGCGGCAGCACGGCGCGGGAGACCGGCGTCGAGAAGAAGTCGAAGACCATCGTGCCTTCACGCTTCAGGCGCTCGTAGCAGTCGATGCCCCGTTGCGGTTCGTTGCCTTGGTCCTGAACCGCGACTTCGATCGGGTGACCTTCGAGGCCACCGCGAGTGTTGAGCAGGTCGGCGTAGTCCTTGACGGCCTGTGCCACTTGTGGCACGGCAGCGACATAAATCTTCGTCAGGTCGTAGCACAAACCGAACTTGACCGGTTCTGCGGCCAGCGTAGCCTGGGTTGAGACCAGCAAGGCGGCTGCCGTCAGTACTCTCTTCAGACTGGATCGCATATGGGTTGCTCCTGTTCGGTTTGTGTTCCCCACCGGCCGCTGGCCAGTGGGGAGGAGAGGGCGGTCACTGCCCCGTGGATTTGGCGAATTCCGCCGAGTGCTGCTTCACCGTGCTCCAGACCAGATCGTTGTAGTCGGCGATCCAGTCCCCCTGCGGGATCCACTTCGAGCCGTCCCACAACTCGATCCGTGTCTTACCGCCGCCGCCATGGTCTTTGGCGGTGACCGTGAGAGCCGGCAACAGGCCGCTGGCGTCAAAGCCGCGCACGCTTTCCAGCCCCTTGCGCATTTTCTCCGCAGTCATCGGGCCCTTGTCTGCTTTCAGCGCCAGGCGGGCGGCCTCGAAAATGGGCGCGTAGATGGCCAGCCCGGTGGAGTAGTAGATGTCGGAGAGGAACTTGCGATCGCCGTTGCCCTTGCCCTTGTCGTACAGCTCGCGAATGATGTCCTTCATGATGGGGTTGTCGACACCGCTGGCGACCGTGGTCGACCGGCGAATGCCCTTGGCGACGTCGTGACCGATGTTGTTCAGGTCTGTTTCGTTGAACCAGTTCACGGTGACCATCTTGTCCAACGATATGCCGTTGCGCTTGGCCTCCTTTGACGCGACCACGTGCATGGCCGAGAACGCCCAGTGCACGATCAGGTCGGGCTGGAAACGGCGCATCTGCGACCAGGCAGACGACTGGTCGCTTCCCGGCAGCGGATACGGGAACATCTGTAGTTCGAAGCCTTCACGTTTCTGCAGTTCCTGCAGCACCGGAATCGGCTCTTGCCCGAACGGGTAGTCGATGTACAGGAACGCGATCTTCTTGCCCTTGAGGTTGCCGCCGGACTGCTTCTTGAAGTGGCTGACAATGTTGGCGGCCTGGCCCCAATAGGTCGGGCCGAGCGGGAAGATCCACTTGAACACTTCGCCGTCCACCGCGTCGCCACGGCCCACGAGTGCCTGGATCATGACCTTGCCGTCTTTCATCGCGCGTGGCAGCACGGCTCGCGAGACCGGTGTGGACAGCAGATCGACGGTCAGCGCTTGGTCCTTCACCTTCTCGTAGCACTCGATGCCGCGCTGCGGCTCGTTGCCATGGTCCTGGACGATGAGCTCGATCGGGTTGCCCTCGATGCCACCCTTCAGGTTGAGCAACGCGGCATAGTCACGCGCTGCCTGCGCGACTTGCGGCGAGATGAAGGTGTAGGCCTTGGTCAGGTCATAGCACAGCGCGAAGCGAAGAGTTTCGGCGTGCGCGGGTGCGGCTGCTAGCAGCACGGCGGCCGCGCCGAGCATCAGCTTGAGTTTCCGGTACATGGTTGTCTGCTCCAGTGGGGGGTGGGTCCAGGGTTGAGAGCCGCTATTTGCGGGCGTAGCCGAACGGCCAGAAAATGAAATAGTTGCGCAGGTTCGTGTAGATCTTGGCCAGACCCAATGGTTCGAACAGAAGAAACCCGATGATCAGAATCCCGTACAGGAAACTCGGGATGTGGGCCAGCAGCTCGATGCCAATCTTCAGGTCCATCATCTGGGCGCCTGCGAATATCAGATTCGCCACGATGCCGGGCAGCAGCAAGATGAACGCGACGCCGAAGTAGCAGCCGATCACGCTGCCCAGGCCGCCCACGATCACCATGGCCAGGACCTGGATCGACACGTTCACGGCGAACTGTTCCGGCGTGACGGCGTGGTAGAAGGTAAAGATGAGGATGGCGCCGCTGATGCCGCCGATGAAGGAGGACATCGCAAACGCCACCAGCTTGTAGTAGAAGCTGTTGACGCCGATGACCGCGGCAGCGAAGTCCTTCTCGCGCACCGCCACCAAGGCCCTGCCAAGGCCGGTGCGGCGCAGGTTGAGCATGAAGATGGTGACGATCACGCACCAGACCAGCGCGACGTAGTACAGGCCGGCGTCGGACGTGACCTCGATGCCCAACAGCCGTAGCGGTGGTGCTTGGATCGTGGCCTGCGTGCCGCCGCTGACGGCCGGCACCTTGTTGATCACCCAGTCCATCACGAACTGCAGGGCCAGCGTGCTGAGCGCCAGGTACAGGCCGCGAACGCGCAGCGCCGTGATCGCGAAGGCGCAGCCGATGAGCGTGGCGACCGAGCCCGCGAGCGCGATGGCGATCTCGAACGGAATGCCGTTGCGCGTGGCATGGACTGCGGTGTACGCGCCGATGCCCATGATGGCGGCGTAGCCGAAATGGAACTGCCCGGCCCAGCCGAGGATGAGATTGAGTCCCAGCGCCGCAGCCGTCCAGATGAGCCACGGCAATACGTAGCTCTTCATGTACAGCGAACTCAGCAGCATCGGCGCCGCCAGGGCCAGTGCCAGCAGAACGGCGAGTTGCCAGCGATCGAAGGGGATGGGGAACAGTTGCCGGTCACCACGATAGGTGGTGTGGTGGATGCCTGCCTGACGGTAGAACATGGATTCAGATCCTCTGGATGTCTTCGCGGCCGAACAGGCCATGCGGGCGGATCAGGATGGTCAGCACCAGCGTCGCGGCGACCACGAGTTCGCGGCTGCCGCCGCCGACCAGGCGGTCGAGGTAGCCTGAGGCCACGCCCTGGAACATGCCCAGCAGCAGGCCGGCGACGATGGCGCCGCCGATGCTGTCCAGGCCACCGAGCACGGCCACGGCGATGCCCATCAGCAGCAGTTGCGAAAGCGACTGGTCCACCCCCTGGATGGATCCCCACAACGCACCGGCCAGGGTTGCCACAGCCGCCGACATCGCCCAGGACAGCGCGACGCCGCGTTCGACTGAGATGCCGACCGACCATGACGCCGTGTAGTCGTCGGAAATCGCCCGCAGCACGATGCCCATGCGGGTGCGGAAGAACAACACGAAGAAGCCGAACAGCAGCAGCGCTACGACGCCGCCGGCCACGTAGCTGCGGTTGATCAGCACGTCGCCCAGGAAGAGCGGGTCCGAGGAGATCGGCAAGGGCAGCACCCGGTTGGTACCGCCCCAGACGACGAGCGCTGCTGCCCGCACGAAAATATCGAGCGCCAGCGTCATCATCAGGATCATCACCAGCGGCCGGCCTGCAAGCCGGCGCAGCGCCACGCGCTCGATGCCCATGCCGATCAGGAACATCAGCACCATCGCGACCGGCAAGGCCACCCACATCGGCGCCTTCAACGCCTCGAAGACGGCCAGCGCGACGAAGGCGCCAAGCATGGCCAGCGCCCCCTGGGCCAGGTTGGGCACCGAAGACGACTTGTAGATGAGCACGATGCCCAGTGCGACCAGCGAGTACATCAGGCCCGACAGGGCGCCGTTGATGGCCAGTTCGAGGAACAGCGACAAGTCCATGGTCAGATATTCCTCAGCACCAGGTTGCGTTCGATCACGCCGGTGTCACCGGTGTCGTAGGTGATCTGCGCCTTCATGACGATCGATTCGTCACCGGCATAGAGCGCCTGGATGACGGATGCGTAGCGCTCTTCGATGACGCTTCGGCGCAGCTTGCGGGTGCGCGTGATCTCGCCGTCGTCGGGGTCGAACTCCTTGTGCAGGTCGACGAAGCGCCGGATGCGCAGCCCCTCGGGCAGAGCCTCGTTCAGACGCCGGATCGCGCTGGCGACCAGCTCGCACACCTCGGCCTTCTGCGACAGGTCGGCGTACGAAATGTAGGGAATGCCGCGCACCTCGGCCCAGTGACCGACGGCGTCACCATCGATGCACACCATCGCGCAGAGGAAGTCGCGCCCGGTCCCGAGCACGGCCACGTCCTTGATGTAGGGGCTGAACTTGAGCCGGTTCTCGATGTAGTTCGGGATGTAGCGCTCACCCTTGGCGGTGTGCACGACTTCGGCCACCCGGCCAAGCACGACCAGGTGGCCGTCGGGTTCAATGTAGCCTGCGTCGCCGCTGTGCAGCCAGCCGTCGATGAGGGTCTTGCGCGTCGCTTCCTCGTTCTGGAAGTAGCCGCTGAAGACGCTCTCCGAGCGCAGCAGGATCTCGCCGTCGTCGGCGATCTTCGCCTCCACGCCGGGCAGCGGCCGGCCGACCGTGTGCAGGCGCACTTCGTCGGCGGCCTGCACGGCGTTGAACGCACTGCTCTCGGTCTGCCCGTAGAGCTGGCGCAGGTTGATGCCCAGCGCTCGATAGAACAGGAAGGTGTCCTCGCCCATCGCCTCGCCGCCGGTCAGTGCCACGCGCATCCGGCTCAGCCCGAACTGGTCCTTCAGGGGTCCGAACACCAGCATCTCGCCCAGACGGCATTGCAGGCGCTGCATCGCGGTCGGGGTCTTGCCATCGAGCTTCAGCCGCTCGACGGCGACGCCGACATCGATGAAGTGGTCGAAGACGCGCTTCTTCAGCGCCGTGGAGTCTTCCATGCGGACCCGGATCGAGGTCAGCATGTTGTCCCAGCTGCGCGGCGCGGCGAGGTAGAGCGTGGGCGCGATCTCGCGCAGGTTGCGCAGCACGGTTTCCGAGCGTTCCGGAATGTTGATGGTGAAGCGCAGCGCGATGCCTGCGGCCATGGTGACGGCGAAGTCGCCGATCCAGGCCATCGGCAGGTAGGCCAGGATGTGCTCGCCCCAGCCGAAGACCTTGCCTTGGTAGGCGTTGCGCACTCCAGCGAGCACGTTGCGCTGCTGCAGCACCACGCCCTTGGGCTTGCCGGTGGTGCCCGACGAGTGCACGAACACCGCCGGGCCCTCGGGTACCGCCCGATTGACAAGATCGTCGCGCAGATTCGGTTCGTTGCGCAGGCGGGCGGCGCCGGCCTCGCGCAGCTGCTCCCACGAGGCTAGGCCATCGACCTTGTAGTGGTTGAGACCGCGCGGGTCGTCGTAAACGATGTGCCGCAGCGATGGCGCGTTCTCGCGCAGTTCCAGCAGCTTGTCGACCTGCTCCTGGTCCTCGGCCAGCGCAAAGCGCGCTTGCGCCTCGCCGGCGAAATGGAGAACCTCCTCGGGCGTGGCGTCAGGGTAGACCGGCATCGCATAGCCCTTGAGCGCGCCGGCGGCCAGCATGCCCAGGTACAGGCGAACCCGGTTGTCGCCGAGCACCAGCATCGAGTCCCCGGCGGTGAACCCCAACTGCTCGAGACCGGCCGCGATGGAAAGCACCTCGTCGAGCACTTGCTGCCAGGTGAATTCCTGCCAGATGCCGAGCGCCTTCTCGCGCATGGCGATCTGGCGCCCATGGCTGCCGGCGTTGATGGCCAGCAGCCGGGTCAGGGTGGTCTGCGGGTTCAGGTCCCACTGCCGCGCCATCGCCGCAGCGTGGGCAAGGTCTTCACGCTGCATGCTGCTGCGCCTTTCCGAGGTAGGCTTCGATGACGCGCGGGTTGGCGACCACGTCGCGCGGCAGACCGGTGCCGATGACCTCGCCGTAGTTCAGGGCCATGATGCGGTCGCAGATGCCGATCACGACATCCATGTGGTGTTCGATCAGCAGCACCGTGATGCCGCGCTCGTCGCGCGCGTCGAGGATGAAACGCGCCATGTACTCCTTCTCCTCCTGGTTCATGCCTGCCATCGGTTCGTCCAGGATCAGGAACTCCGGCTCGGCGACCAGCGCGCGGGCCAGTTCCACCCGCTTCTTCAGGCCGATGGGCAATGTTTCCACCGGCTCGTCGCGCACGCCCTGAAGCTGTAGGAACTCGATCGTCTCCTCGCACAGCCGGCGGTGCGCGATTTCCTCGGGCTGGCTCAGCCACCAATACAGCGCCGTCTTGACGACGCCGGGGTTCAGGTGCACATGGCGGCCGAGCAGGATGTTCTCGAGCGCCGACATGCCGTTGAACAGCGCCAAGTTCTGGAAGGTACGGGCGACATGCTGCCGCGCCACCTTGTGCGGCTTCATGCCCGTGATCTCCGTGCCGTTCAGCAGGATGCGGCCCTTCTGCGGCGGGTAGAACCCGGTCACGGCATTGACCAGTGTTGTCTTGCCGCTGCCGTTGGGGCCGACCAAGCCGAAAATCTCGCCGCGGTCGATGCGCAAGTCCACGCCGGTCACGGCCACCAGGCCACCGAAGCGGCGTTCGATGCCCTGGCACTCAAGGACCGGTACAGCCTCGTTGGCAGACTTCAAGTTGCTGTCCCCTGCAGATTGGTTACCTGCCTAATGTTAGGCGTGTCTATGTACTTTGTCGGCACTGAAAGTCTCCGGGCCCCCGAGTCGGAGCCATTCTTCTGCGATCCTGCCTGCGATCTACCGAACTCGACCCGCGGGAGGCTGTGATCACCCCGCCAAACGCCGGCTCGCAAGTTGCTGCAGGCCGTTGTTCTAACAAGCGTTCGGCAGAGCGTCAATGGACACTTACCCTCTGGCGCGCGAGCCTAGGCCACCTAGAGTGCGCTGGGATCCGCGCATTCCCTGATTGGCCACGCATCTGGAGACGGACGCATGTGCAACCCTTTGGGCGCCCGCGGCGGATCGGGGAGACTCTTCATGTCGCTCGCACAATCCCTTGGCCGATTTGTTGCCGACCTCGACCTGACGAAGGTTCCGCCACCCGTGGTCGAGAAGGCCCGCACCTGCCTGCTCAACGGCTACGGCATCGCGCTGGGTGGGCACGCGACGCCCTTCGCCCCGGTGGCGCGGCGGTCGGCGCTGGCGCTCGACGGCGAGCGCAGCGGCGGCGCCAC
>JBASTF010000965.1:0-2603 GCA_049274755.1 Rubrivivax sp.
GGCGGGGCCGGGACCGGGTGCCGCGGCCGGTGGCATCGCAAACACCAGCAGCACGCTGCCCATCGTTGCCAGCGCACTGTCGCTGGCGTCGGCCGTCACGACGCTGCTGTCCCCGGGTGCGTGGCGGTGGCGTTCGAACACACCGTGGTTGTGTGGTCTGCTGCCAGGGCCGTGCACATGGGCCTGGCCCCGCAGCACACCCAGCACGGCCGCCGCGCCGCTGCCCAGTGCCGACAGCAGGCGTGTGTCCACCGCCGGCGTGTTGTGGCGGTGCGCCGGCCCCAGCAGCTTCAGCAGCGCGCCGGTGTTGCCGTACAGCGGCAGCGCGACAAGCAGCAGCCAGACCAGGCCGTGCGACAGACGGCGGGCGAACTGGGGGCAGGGACGGAACAAGGCCACGGTGTCTGCATCTCAACCGCCGCCGGTGAAATGCCGATGACAGGCCGCAGGCCCGTGTCTCGGATCCGTCATGACGTCTGCCTGCAGTGGCCGCTTGGCCCGCACACGGCGGTGCCACCTGTTTTCTTGGCCCGCACCACGCACTTCGTTTCACGCTTTCTGTTCGTCGCCTGTGCGGCCCTGTCCCTCAGCGTGTCCGCCTCCGTCCACTCCGTCGAAGGGGGTGCCAACGGCTGCATCGCCGGCTCCTGGCTCACGGCGAGAGCGGTGCTGGTGCTGTCGTTCGCGAAGCCCCGATGGTTCGACTGCGTGAGCGGCAGTCGCCTGAGGGGTGGGGTTCGCCGCCACCAGCTCGGACGCTTCGAACTGGGTGGTGGCGCCGAAGATCCTGAGCAATCACCCGACGAATCCGGATGCCACCTTGAGCGCGGTGGCCTGGGACGGCCGGCGTTTTGTTGCCGTTGGTAGCTACGGGGTCAGTGCGATCACGACCGACGGCCTGACCTGGGCCGCGATGGTCGGAGAGATGGGCACGCGGGCGCTGGCCGTCGGCCCGGACACCATCGTCTCCGTGGGTTTCGGTGCGTATTCAAGTGCTGACGGGCAGCGCTGGCGCTATCGCGCACCCGACGATCCGACGGGTCAGTTCAGCCAGTTCGGCATGGATTTGGCCAACATCGTCTACGCGCAAGGCCGGTTTGTTGCCGTCGGTGCGCGGGGGCAAGTCTGGGTGTCGCAGCGATGAAGGCCCAATGCGCCCGGGTGGCCGAAGCTGGGCCGTCGACCGAGGTCCGGGCGCGTCGCAGCGGCAAACGCTGAAGCGTGTCTGCGCAGCGCAGGGCCGTCGTCTACACGGTCAGCGCTGCGTGACGACGATGGGCGCACCCTTGGTGATGATCATCGTGTGTTCGTACTGTGCCGACAGGTTGCCGCTGGCGCCTGCCAGCGTCCAGCCGTCGGCAGTTTCGGTGACGATGCGGCTCTTCGTCGACAGGAAGGGTTCGATGGTGATGACCATGCCTTCGTGCAGCAAGCGCTTGTCGGCCGGGTCGAAGTAGCCCGGAATGTGCTCCGGCGCCTCGTGCAGCGCGCGGCCGACGCCATGGCTGCCGAGGTTCTCGATGACCTTGAAGCCATAAGCTTTTGCGGTGCGCTCGATGGCCGCGCCGATGCCGTTGATCGGCTGCCCGGCCCTGGCGCGTTTCATCGCTTCGGCGAGTGCCGTGCGTGTGGCGTGGCAGAGCCGGGTCTTCTGCGGTGTGCTGGGCGGCACCACGGTCGTGCCGCCGGTGTCGGCGAAGTAGCCGCCGAGCTCTGCCGACACATCGACGTTCAGCACGTCACCGGCACGGATGACCCGGTCGCCGGGGATGCCGTGCGCCGCTTCTTCGTTGATGCTGATGCAGGTGGCGCCCGGGAAGTTGTAGCTCAGCTGCGGTGCCGACCGCGCACCCTGTTCGGCCAGCAGACGTGCGCCGATCTGGTCGAGTTCCCGTGTTGTCATGCCGGGTTCGGCGGCATCGAGCATCTGCTGCAGCACCGAAGAGACGATCCTGCCGATGCGTTGCAGTGCGACGACGTCGTCTTGTGTTTCGATGGTCATGGGCGGCCTGTCCGAGAGAGAGCGTGTGTTCGGTGCCAGTGTAGGGCCCGCGCTGGCTATGCTGCAGTCCCTCGTTCAAGGAGCATCCATGGATCTCGACAAGGTCGGCCTCGCAACCCGCCGTGCCGTGCTCGGCGACGCTTTTGTCGACGCTGCGCTGCAGAAGGCAACACCGTTCACCGCACCGCTGCAGGAACTGGTCACGCGCCATGCCTGGGGCAACACCTGGCAGCGCCAGGGCATTGACCTGCGCACACGCAGCATCGTCACCGTGGCCATGCTCGTTGCGCTCGGCCGCATGCACGAACTGAAGATCCACGTGCGTGGGGCGCTGAACAACGGCGTGACCAAGGAAGAGTTGCAGGAGATCTTGCTGCATGCCAGCGTGTACTGCGGCTTCCCGGCGGCGGTGGACGCTTTCCGCACGGCGGCCGAGGTGGTCGACGGCGGCTGAGCCTGGCGGCCAAAACAGCAAGGGCCCCGACGTGTGCTCGTTTGCGGAATGTGGACGCCTGTGAAATGTTGAGCGCGGGGGCCAACGAGGCTCCCGCCTTCGCTTGGGCGGCCGCCAACTGCACATAGCTGCGCCCGGCACTCGTAC
>JBASTF010000966.1:0-9098 GCA_049274755.1 Rubrivivax sp.
TGCGCTGATGGGTGTAGCCGCGCGCTGCGAGTGAGCGGTAGGCCGCCGAGCCATCGGTTCTGACGACGGAGCCTGTCTCGATGTTCGCTTCGACAAAAGGCATGACGCAGCTGTCCGCGTCACTGTCCGTGATAGATGTTCGGCATGGCGTGCTCCTTTCAGTTCGCGTGGAGCACTTTGAGCCTTGCCATCATTGGAAAGCCAAGGGCATGACGAACGCGCCTTGAGCTGGCGCCAACACGACAAACTGAAGCACGGGCCCATCGCCAATCTCGAGATGCTGACCTGTATCAACCCCACTGTCTCGGCGAGTTCCACCCGCGAATTGGCGGTCGATACACTCTCACTCTGCATGTTCACGCTGCGCCTTCGCATCCACCGCCTGACCACCGCGTTCTTCGTGGTGCTGTCGCTGCTGTTGTCGCAGCTGGCGCTGGCGCGGTACGTGTGCCCGCAAGAGGCCGACGTCGAGACGATGGCCGCGATGATGGAGTCGGGCACGCCGTGCGAGGGCATGGACCAGCAGCAGCCGGCCCTGTGCCACCAGCACTCGGCCGACCCGGCCGAGACCTTCGAGGCCGTGAAGCTTCCGGTGGCCGCGCAGCCCGCCGTCGTCCAGGTTCTCGAACTGCCGGTGGTGCTCGACGCCCAGGAGGCCCGGGCCATCCCCCCGGCCGCCACGTCCGAGGCCCAGCCGCCCCCGGACCCACTCTTCCTTTCCACACGCAGACTCCGAGTCTGACCCGCTCCGTCGACTGACCGGTGCTGGTGCGGCGCGTCCGCACGCCGCCACCTTCTCGTTCGTCTTCGGAGCTTTCAATGTCAAAGCACATCCTGCGCGCAGTCACCTTGGCTGCCGCCTTGCTGCCGGCCACCCGGGCCGTCGCGGCGCCTCTTTCTCTCGACCGGGCGGTTGACCTGGCCGTCCAACGGTCGCAGATGACCCGCTCGGCACGAGCCGCTGCGATGAGTGCCGCCGAGATGGCACGCGCCTCCGGCCAGTTGCCCGACCCGATGCTCAGCTTCGGCATCGACAACGTCCCGGCCACCGGTGCAACCCGGTTCAGCACCAACGCCGAAGACATGACGATGAAGCGCATCGGCATCTCCCAGGAGTGGGTCGCGGCCGACAAACGCGCCGCGCTTGAAGGCTTGGCGAGCTCGATGCACCGGCGTGAAGCGGTCATGGAACACATCGCTGCCGCAGACGCCCGCATGCAGACGGCGATGGCCTACGTCGAGGCGTACTTCGCCACCGAAGCCCTGAAGCTGACGGCGCTGAACGAGAAGCACGCCAGGGAAGCGCTCGAAGCCAGCAAAGGCCGGCTGGCGACGGTGTCCGGCAGCAGCGCAGACGTGCTCGCGTTGACTGGCGCCCTTGGTTCGGCCGAGGACGAGTCTGCAGAGATGCGGCAGCAGCAGGCAGCTGCCGCTGCATCTCTGCAGCGGTGGCTTGGCGTTTCAGCAGACGAACTTGCCGCGCCCCGACTGGCGGCCGTCCCGAGTCAGGACGACTTTGTGGCCGCGCATCCCCTGGTCATCACCAAGCAGCGCGACATCGAAGTGGCACGCCAGGACGCGGAAGCGACGCGCCTGAAACGCAAGCCGAACTGGAGCTACGAAGTGTCGTATGGCCAGCGCGTCGGCCGGCCCGACCTCGTGTCCTTCGGCGTGAGCATCCCGCTTCCCGTGGCGCCCGCCGCGCGCCAGGACCGGGAGACCGCCGCCAAGCGGGCCATGGTCGACAAGGCGGAAGCCGACCTCGCGGAAGCGCAGCGCGCCGCAGCCGGTGAGCACGCAGCTCTCGCCAGCGATGCGCGCCAACTGCAGGCGCGCATCGACCGCTACCGGATTGCGGTTCTGATGCCGCTGAAGCAGCGCACGGAAGCGACGCTCGCCGCGTATCGCTCCAATCAGGCCAGCCTGGTGATGGTGTTCGAGGCCAGGCATGCCGAGGTCGAGGCGCAACGCAGGCTGCTGAACCTCTGGCGCGACCTGGCCAAGGCGCAGGCACAGCTCGTCTTCAAGCCCGTTTCTCAAGGAACTGCGCAATGAGCCGCCTTCAACTCCCGTTTGTCGCCATCGCCATCGCTGCCGTCGTTGGCGGTGGCGCGTTCTACCTTGGTCGCAGCACAGCCGGCCACACCACGGTCGTCTCCTCGGCGGCACCGGCCGCCGCCCCCGGCGAACGCCAGGTTCTCTATTGGCATGACCCCATGGTCCCCGGCCAGCGCTTCGACAAGCCCGGCAAGTCGCCCTTCATGGACATGCAACTGCAGCCCGTCTACGCAGACGGGGCGCGCGACACCGGCGTGAAGGTCAGTCCCCAGGTTCAGCAGAACCTCGGCATTCGCACCGCGCTCGTGAAGAAGATGGAGGTGAGCTCATCGTTCGACGCGGTCGGCACGGTGCAGTTCGATGAGCGCCTGAGCGTCGCCGTCCAGACTCGGGCTGCCGGCTACCTGGAGCGGCTCCATGTACGGGCACCGATGGAGCGCGTGGTCAAGGGGCAGACGCTCGGCACGGTGTTCGCGCCCGACTGGCTGGGCCCGCTCAACGAAATCGTGGCGCTCAGGCGGGCCGGCGCTGCGCCGGAACTGCTGGCAGTCGCCAGGGAACGGACTCGCGCGATGTCCATCCCCGCTGAACTGGTCCTTCAAGCCGAAGAGGGCGGCGCGCCGAACGCGCGCTATGCCCTCGTCGCGCCGGCGAGCGGTGTCATTGCCGAGCTGGGAGTTCGGGAAGGCGTCGCCGTGTCTCCTGGCATGACGCTCTTTCGCATTGCCGGCCTCGAGAAGGTCTGGGCGGTGACCGAGGTCCCCGAGGCGCAGGCCGTGCGCCTGGGCCGCGGCCAGAAGGTGACGGCGGCCCTGCAGGCGGATCCGCGCCAAACCTTCACCGGCACGATGCAGGAAATCCTGCCGCAGGTGAACGCGGCAACGCGCACGCTTCAGGCTCGCTTCGAGGTTGACAACAAGGGCGGCAAGATCGTGCCGGGCATGCTTCTGCGCCTGCAGGTGGCCGGAGCCTCGTCTTCGCGGCTGGTCGTCCCGGCTGAGGCGGTCATTCGCACTGGAACGCGTGCAGTGACCATCGTCCGCAAGGACAACGGCTCCTTCGAGCCCCGCGAGCTGAAGCTGGGCGCTGACCTCGGAGACCAACTCGAGGTCGTCGAGGGGCTGGCAGAGGGCGATCAGGTCGTGGCGAGCGGCCAGTTCCTGGTCGACTCCGAAGCTCGTCTGCGCTCGGTGTTGGGCAGTCTGTCGGCCGCGCAGCCGACGCCGACTCCCGCCTCGGCGTCCGCCGCACCGCCCGCGAGCTACGCGGCCCAAGGCAGGGTCGACGGCGTCGACGCGGACAACATGACCATCTCCCACGGGGCGATTGCGGAACTCAAGTGGCCGGCGATGACCATGCCGTTCAACAAGCCAAGCCCGACGGCCTTTGCCGACGTGAAGGTTGGCGACACGGTGCACTTCAAGTTCAAAAAGAAGGGTGACGCGTACGAACTCGTGTCCGTCCAGCGGATGGGAGGTGCCAGGTGATTGCCGCACTCATCCGCTGGTCGGTATCCAACAGGTTCCTGGTCCTCATCGCCACGGCGTTCCTCGTGGCCGTTGCGCTGTTCTCGGTCGCGAACACCCCGGTGGACGCGCTGCCCGATCTGTCTGACACCCAGGTCATCGTGCGGGCCACGTACGCCGGCAAGCCGCCACAGGTGGTCGAAGACCTCGTGACCTACCCGTTGACGACCACGATGCTCAGTGTGCCGGGCGCCAAGACCGTGCGCGGCTACTCGTTCTTCGGCGATTCGTTCGTCTACATCCTGTTCGACGACAAGACCGACCCGTACTGGGCCCGCTCCCGTGTCGTCGAGTCCCTGAACCAGGTGCAAAGCAGGTTGCCTGCGGGTGCGACCGCGACCCTGGGTCCGGACGCCACCGGCGTGGGCTGGGTCTACGGGTACACGCTGGTCGACCGCAGCGGCAAGACCGACATCGGGCAACTCCGTGCCCTGAACGACTGGTTTCTCAAGTTCGAGCTGAAGACCGTGCAGGACGTCGCCGAGGTCGCCAGCATCGGCGGCATGGTGCGCCAGTACCAGGTCGTGCTCGACCCGGACCGCATGCGGCAGCTGGGCATCACGCAGGGCATGGTGATGAAGGCACTGCAACAGGCCAACCAGTCTTCCGGCGGCTCGGTCGTGGAGCTGGCAGAGGCCGAGTACATGGTCCGCTCACGCGGCTTCCTGACGTCGCTGGACGACTTCCGTGGCATTCCCATCGCACTGACGGGGGCGACGCCGGTGCTGCTGCGCGACGTCGCCTTTGTGCAGGTCGGCCCGGAGATGCGGCGCGGCATCGCGGAACTGGATGGCCAGGGCGAGGTTGCCGGCGGCGTGGTCGTCATGCGCTCTGGCAAGAACGCCCGGGCAACCATCGAGGGCGTGAAAGCCAAGCTCGACCAGCTGAAGCCCAGCCTGCCGTCAGGGGTCGAGGTGGTCGACACCTACGACCGTTCGAAGCTCATCGACCGTTCTATTGACAACCTCAAGCTCAAGCTCACGGAGGAGTTCATCGCGGTCGCGCTGGTCTGCGTCATCTTCCTGTTTCACCTGCGCTCGGCGCTGGTGGCCGTCATTTCGCTGCCCATCGCCGTGGGCAGCGCCTTCATCGTGATGCGTTGGCAAGGGCTGAACGCGAACATCTTGTCTTTGGCCGGCATCGCCTTGGCCTGCGGTGCCGCCCTGGATGGTGTCGTCGTGCTCTTGGAGGCGACACACAAGCACATCGAGGCCTTTGAACACGAACACGGCCGCCAGCCGAGCGTCTCGGAACGGTGGCAGCTGGTGACGGACGCCTCCGTCGAAGTGGGTCCGGCGCTGTTCTTCTCGCTGCTGGTCATCACCTTGTCGTTCCTGCCGGTGTTCACGCTCGAGGCGCAGGAAGGGCGGCTGTTCTCGCCACTGGCCTTCACGAAGACGTACACGATGGCCGCCGCCGCCGCGCTTTCGGTGACGCTGGTGCCGGTGCTGATGGGCCTGCTGGTGCGCGGCCGCATCCCGCACGAGACGTCGAACCCGCTGAACAGCTTCCTCATGCGCATCTACCGGCCAGCGCTGGAGGCGGTGCTGTGCTTCCCGAAAGCGACGCTTGCCATCGCGGGCCTGGTGCTCGCGATGACTGTTGTCCCTCTGACCCGCGTCGGCGGCGAGTTCATGCCGCCGCTGGACGAGGGAGACCTTCTCTACATGCCGTCCGCGCTGCCTGGGTTGTCGGTGTCCAAGGCCACCGAACTGCTGCAGCAGACCGACCGTCTCATCAAGACCGTGCCCGAAGTCGAGCGTGTCTTCGGCAAGGCCGGTCGTGCCGACAGCGCCACCGATCCGGCGCCGCTGGAGATGTTCGAGACGACCATCCAGTTCAAGCCTCGGGCCCAGTGGCGTGCAGGCATGACGCCTGACAAGCTGGTGGATGAACTCGACCGCGCCGTGAAGGTGCCGGGGCTGTCCAACATCTGGGTGCCGCCCATCCGCAACCGCATCGACATGCTCGCGACGGGCATCAAGAGTCCCGTCGGCATCAAGGTCGCCGGTTCCGACCTGGCCGCCATCGACCGGCTCGCGACGCAGATTGAGTCGGTCGTCAAGAACGTGCCTGGCGTGTCGTCCTCGCTTGCCGAGCGGCTGACGGGCGGCCGGTACATCGACGTGGACGTCGACCGAGCGGCCGCCGCGCGTTATGGCATGTCGGTGACCGACGTGCAGGCCATCGTGGCAACCGCCATCGGCGGCGAGAACGTCGGCGAGGTGGTCAGCGGGCGAGAGCGCTTCCCCATCAACGTCCGCTACCCGAGGGAGATTCGGGACTCGCTGGAGCGGCTGCGCACGTTGCCGTTCGTGACCGAGAAGGGCGCCCAGCTGCTGCTGCAGGACGTCGCCCGAGTCGGCATCGAAGAAGGTCCGCCGATGCTGCGCAGCGAGAACGCGCGGCTGTCCGGATGGGTCTACGTGGACGTCAGAGGCCGGGACCTGCGTTCCGTCGTGCACGACATGCAGGCGGCCGTCGCGAAGGCGGTGGCGATGCCGGCCGGCTACGCGCTCTCCTGGTCCGGGCAGTTCGAGTATTTGGAGCGAGCGACCGAACGGATGAAAGTTGTCATACCGGCGACACTGGCGGTCATCTTCGTGCTGCTCTATCTCCTGTTCCGCAGCGCGACCGATGCAGCGCTCGTGATGGCGGCGGTGCCTTTTTCGCTGGTCGGGGGTTTCTGGCTGGTCTGGCTGCTGGGCCACTCGGTGTCGGTCGCTACGGCAGTCGGGTTCATTGCCCTCGCGGGAATCGCGGCCGAGTTCGGCGTCGTGATGCTGGTCTACCTGGAGAACGCGCTGAAGCGACGTCTGGCGGCAGGCGAGCCTGACAACGAGGAGACGCTGCGAGCCGCCATCCGGGAAGGCGCCGTCCTGCGTGTGCGGCCGAAGGCGATGACTGTAGCCATCGTGATGGCCGGCCTCATCCCAATGATGTGGGGGCAGGGAACTGGTTCTGAAATCATGGCCCGCATCGCGGCGCCGATGGTCGGTGGCATGGTCACAGCCCCCTTGCTGTCGATGCTGGTGGTGCCGGTGGCTTGGTACCTGCTGCATCGCCGGCGGCGTTGCTCGGTAGATGGAACTTGATCAACGGCCAAGCCTCGCGGCGTCGGCATAGGTGGCACCGACAACGAGCAGGTCAAAGTCTTGGCCGGCGCTTTGTTGACATTTCTCCGAGCCCTGGTGTATATGCACGATGAACCTGCCAACGGAACCCTTTTGAAATCAAAGACTTAGGTGTGGCAGCCTTCGACTTACAAGGTCAGTAGTGCCAACCTTTGCGTCAGTTCCAAGCTAACTGCTGCAACATCGATAAGTTATTGATTTTGTTGAAGTTTTGTCGTTCGTTTCTTGGCTCAGTTGAATGCGGTCACCCCGCGTGAAGCTGAGCACGGGCGAATCGCGGGCGTTGCGGGGGCAATCCCGGCCCAGCATGCGCTTTGCAGCTGAGCGCACCGAGCGACCTTGCGGTCGAATCTGTATGCATATACAGTTCAACCTCTAAGACCAACGACCGTTCAGACGACCGAGTGCCCGAATGAGCTCACCTTCGATGTCGTCACAAGAGGAGCGGATGGCAGCGCTTGACCGGCAAAGCGCTGAGCACCTAGGGGCGGCGCTCCGGGGGGTGCCCACGGATGTCGCTGCTGTCAGCGCCGCGTATCAGGCGGGCTACTTCGCACTCGTGTCAGCGTTGTCTTCGGATGAAGTTACCTTGTTTGCGGACCACCCAAACACAGGTGCCGCCGCGCTGGCGTCAGGCCGGCTTGGTCTTTCGGTAGATGACCAAGCGCAAGCAGTTTCGGGCGCGGCCCACTATTTCTCACCGCATCCCCAGCCGGAGCACCAGCTGCACGACTACATCGAGTGGGCCCGTCGTGTTCGTGCCGCAGCGCGGTGGGCGTCGTAGCAGCTCTACGAGAGCACAGAGTACCAAGGCGGCGAGGCGTTGATGGGTCGCAAAGCGGCCTCATCATCGGCTGGAGCCTGTGCGCAGGCAATCACCACTAGGAGTCGCCGACTTCGTCGACCACGGGCCAGTGCTTGTCGATAAGGGGGTCTAACCAGTCGGCTGCGTTTCGTATCCAGGCGACTTGCTCCTGGCCCTCTGCGCCAGAGTGCTTGCCGCACCTTTCCATGCCATCAGCCAATTCACGTAGCCGTATTGCGCGGTACAGCTTCGAAGCCTCCTCTTCGTAGTACTTGAGTTGCTCGAGTTCCTTTCGCTTGAGCTCCACCCTCCGTTGATGTGACTGCCGGCGCAGCTCCGCCCGCTTGCGCTCCTCCTCGCGAACGTCATGCCGCAGACGGTGCTTCCGGGCGCACTCCAGCAGCATGTGCGGAACCTCCTGAACACGTTCTGCCAGTGGCAGTTCCGACCCATCGACGACAGTGAATTGTGTGCTGCGGTATGCCTGCAGTTGGACCTCGAGTCTGAGCACGTTCGTCGGATGAAAGATGTAGCGGTCCGAGCGATAGAAGTACGCGTTCGGGTCCGCTTTCAGCTTGGCTCGCTCCTCGGGCGTAAGCTCACGCTCCTCCCTTCGGCCCGATTCGAAGATGCGCATGGTCAGCGCCGTTCCGTCAATGACGAAGCAAGCCGGCTCGCGCCCTGTCTCATCAGACTGCACCTTCAGACCTGCTCCCATGCAGTGACGGAGGATGCGGTCGAACGTCAGCAGCGCCCGCTCCTGATTCGACGGTGAAACGCTCACCTCAAACATGCCCTGAAAACCGGACACCGTTGGCCAGTTGCGCGTGTCCCTGTGGCCTTTCTTCAAGCGGACAGCCATCTTCTTGACAATCGGCAGGCAGTCAGCAATGCAGGACTGCAACGGCGGCAATGGGCGGGCAGGCGGCGCGGCCTCCGCCCGTCCCAACGCGAATCTGCGGTTGACCTCCTCGGTCTCGTCGTCGACCCACCAGGTGTGTCGGTAGGACGTCTTGCCCTCGAACTCAGGCAGTGCCGGCGTGGGGATGCCCTTGCCATGGGCAACCTTGGTCCAGTGTCCGGAGCGAGGTAGCGGCACGGCAAGCATGTCCGCTGCGCGCTTCACATCGGCATTGCTGACGCCGTACGACTGGGCAACCTGGCCCAGGGGTGTGGCCCAAACCTGTTGGTGGAGCTTGCTGCGGTCAAAGTCGACGAACTTTGTGGCCATGGCGAGAGCTGTTTGCGTCTGTCGGTACAGAGCGCGTAGGGAAGGAGGCTGGAAGCCGTGGACTGACGTGCGGTCAGGGCGTCCGTGATTCCAGCACTGCGCCCACCAAGTGGCGCATGACTAAGCAGCGGTGAATCTCACTACTAAGCGGCAGTGAGTGGACAGCAAACGGCAATGACTTGTGACCTGCGGGAGGTTAGAACCGCCCCTCGCCGGACTGAACCGCCCCGGATTTTGAGGAGGCTCCTTCGATTGAGAATGGAGCCAA
This sequence comes from Rubrivivax sp., assembly GCA_049274755.1. Classification (GTDB taxonomy): domain Bacteria; phylum Pseudomonadota; class Gammaproteobacteria; order Burkholderiales; family Burkholderiaceae_C; genus Rubrivivax. Next base: position 9,023 of record JBASTF010000966.1, read on the forward strand.
GATGAGGAAGTCCCCGAAGTTTTCCCCCGAGGTGATCGAGCGTGCGGTGCGCATGGTCTTCGACGCCAAGGACCAG
>JBASTF010000967.1:0-3168 GCA_049274755.1 Rubrivivax sp.
GTCGAGCAGCACGCCGCCGCTGGCCGGCCCCAGGCGCAGGCGGATCGTCGAGGTGCCGAAGTGCAGCACCTCGGCGTGGATGAAGCTGTGATCGGGGTCGAGCACGTAGCTCACGGGCTGGGCTGCAGCGGTGGCGGCGCAGGCGGCCAGCAGCCAGGCTGCGCCCAGCCGCCGCATCACTGCCGGATGGCCTCGACCTGGATCACCAGGCGCACGTCGTCCGGCGCAATCGCCGGCATGCCGTAGTTGATGCCCCACTGGCTGCGCTGGATCACGGCCTCGAAGTCGCCGCCGCAGACCTCGCGCTTGAAGATCGGGTTTGTGTAGCAATTGAAGTTCTTCGCCTTCAGCGTCACGGGCTGGGCCTTGCCCAGCATCGTCAGCGTACCGGAGACGGCGGCGACCTTGTCGCCTTCGAAGGCAAAACGGTCGCCGACGAACTTCGCGGCCGGGTGTTCGGCGGCGTTGAAGAAGTCCTTGCTCTGCAGATGTTTGTCGAAGGGCGCGACGCCGGAGTTGATCGAGCTGGTGTCGATGCTGATCTCGACACGGCCGGTTTTCGCGGCGCGGTCGAACTCGATGCTGCCTTCCTTCTTGTCGAAGCGGGCGCGGATCGTCGAGGTGCCGAAATGCGAGACCTCGAAACCGACCGAGGTGTGTGTCGGGTCGACGGTGTAGCTGGCGGCCTGGACGGTGCCGACAGCGGCCAGGGCGGCAGCAGCGGCGAGCAGGTGTTTCATGGGTTCCTTCCTGGGACTGTGGTGGTGGAAACGGTGGCTCAGAGCGCTGCGATGCCGGTCAACGCCAGCTTGAAGCGCACGGTGATGTCGTTGGCCAGCATCGAGGTGTCGGCCCACTCGCCGTCGCCGACCTTGAACGCGAGGCGCTGGATGACGAAGCTGCCGCTGGCCGTGCTGTTGGCGCCGGCCTGCGTCAGCGCCACCGGCACGACGATGTCGCGCACGGCGCCCTTGATCGTCAGCTTGCCGGCCACCTCGAAGCGCCCGGCGCCGGCGGCCTTGATCGCCGTCGACTGGAACGTGGCCTGCGGGAACTTCGCCACCGCCAGCCAGGTGGGCTTGGGCACTTCGGCGTCGAGCTCGGGGCTGCCGAAACGCGCGCTGCCGGTGTCGATGCTGAAGGCCACGCTGCCGGTCTCGGGCTTTTTCGGGTCCAGCGTGATCTGCGCCGTGAACTTGCCGAACTTGCCGTCCACCGGCACGCCCATCTGCCTGGTCGTGAAGCCGATCTCGCTGCCGGCAGCCTGCAGCTGCGCCGGTTTGGCCTGGGCCCAGGCGCTGACGGCCACGGCAGACAGCAGCGCAGCGGCGATAGAAGTGCGGAACATGGAAACTCTCCGGAGCTGGAAGAAAGAGGAAAGCGGGAGCTCAGCCGCGCGCCGGCAGCATGCGCGCCAGCAGGCCGTCGTGGTCGATGAACTGGTGCTTCAGCGCGCCCAGCACATGCACGGCGACAACGGCCGCCAGGCTGTAGGCCAGCCAGCGGTGCAGAGCCTTCAGCGTCTCGGCGAATTCACGGTCGGGCGCCACGAAGTCGGGCAGCGGCAGCACGCCGAACCAGACGATGGGGAAACCGGCCGCCGAGCTGTAGGCCCAGCCGGCCAGCGGCACGGCGAAAAACAGCAGGTAGAGCAGGCCATGCGCGGCCTGTGCGGCACGGGCCTGCCAGGCCGGCATCGGCAAGGCCGGCGGCGGCCGGTGGCCCAGGCGCCACAGCAGGCGCAGCGCCGACAGCACGAGGATGGCAACACCGGCCCACTTGTGCCAGTTGTAGAGCTTCAGCCGTGTCGGTGAAAACGGCAGGCCCGTCATCCACAGGCCGACGCCCAGGGCGCCGAAGATCATCACGGCCAGCAGCCAGTGCAGCGCGATGGCGGGGGAGGAATAGCGGTGTGGGGCTGGCATGGCGCGGCGCAGTATCGGGGCCGCCCCTGCCTCGGACATTCAAGGCTTTTGAAAGCGGCCGTCAGCACAGACGAGGAACTCGGCGCGCCTGGACGCACTCTGAGGCCGCCGCATCGTGCAGCAGGCCGTGTCGCAGCGCAAAGTCCAGCGTCACCAGGGCGGCGTCCACCGTCATGCCGTCGCCGCTGGCCAGGGCCAGTGCATCGGCCACCGGCATCAGCTGGAAACCGGCGACCTCGCCGTCCTGGTTTTGCGGCTGCAGGCCGGGCGGCAGCAGCAGGTCGTAACTCGACAACCACTCGTGCTGGAAACCTTCGGCGATGTCGCGCCGCAGTTCCAGCAGGCTGGCGCAGCGCACGGCGCCCAGCTGCGGCGGCTGCAGCCCGGCTTCTTCGAAGGCTTCGCGTACCAGGGCTTCATCCGGCGTCTGGCCGAAGGGCACACCGCCGCCGACCATGTTGTCGTAGAGGCCGGGGTCGGTGGCCTTGCTGAACGAACGCTGGGCGATCCACAAGGCCTGCGGCCTGCCGTCAGGCCCGGCGACGTAGCCGGTGGCATGGGCGCCCAAGGTGAGCGTGCCCCAGAAGCGCGAGGCCGCACGTTCGATGCGCGCCAGCACACGCTGGCTGGCCGGGTCGACGACGGCATAGGGTTCGTCGCGCCAGGCGCGGATCAGGCCTTCGTCGCGCAGCTGGCGGTGCAGGCGGTCCAGCCCGGCTTCGCCATCGGCGCGGCTGCCGCGGCGCCAGGCCACACGCGCCGGTGTCACGTCCAGCAGCGTGGTTTCCTGCGCCAGCCGCGGCAGGTGGGCGCTGGCCACCGAGCCGACGGCGAGGCCGTCGACGAACAGCGGCACACGCGGTTCGCTGCGGCGTGTGGCCGCCAGCAGCGCAGGTGGCAGGTTCACAACGAGCGGAACTCCGAAAACGGCACCGCCGCTTCGGGCAGCTGGGCCAGCGTGTCGAAGCTGCAGACCGCGTCGAAGCGGGCCCACAGCGCCAGCACCTCGGGGTTCTCGTGGGCCTTGGCCACAGCCTCGGCCGAGCTCCATTCGAAGACCTCGAGCAGGCTGCCGTCGCTGGCCTGCATGAGGAAGGGCGCACGTTCGGTGGCCAGCCCCAGGCGCTGCAGGGCCGGCACATGGCCGCGCACCAGTTCCAGCAAGGCGGCGTCCTGGCCCGGCTTGGCGCGGTAGTGGCAGATCACGGTGCGCGGCGCCGCGTGCTCGGGCTGCGCCGCGACC
>JBASTF010000968.1:0-29192 GCA_049274755.1 Rubrivivax sp.
ACCGTGGCCGCAGCGGCGCGCTGACGCACCCGCGCAGCGGGGAAACTCAGGCGGAAACGCGAGCCGCGGCCGAGTTCGCTCTGCACCTCGATGGCGCCGCCGTGGCGCTGCACCACATGTTTGACGATGGCCAGGCCCAGGCCGGTGCCGCCGGTTTCGCGCGAACGGCTGCTGTCCACGCGGTAGAAGCGTTCGGTCAGCCGGCCCAGGTGTTCACGGGCGATGCCCGGGCCGGTGTCGGTGACGTCGACATCGGCACCACCGTCGGCACGCCAGGCCCAGCGCAGTTCGATGCGGCCGCCTGCGGGCGTGTAGCGCACGGCGTTGTTGACGAGGTTGGCGATGGCACTGAGCAGTTCGGTGTCGCTGCCGGCGATCTCGGCATCGTCGCCGCCGCTGGCGCCGATCTGGTGGCGCCCGGCCGACAGCTGCACCGCGTCGGCACCAGCACGTTTCATCAGCGAGGCCACGGCCACCCAGCGGTCGGCCGGCGGGCGTGGGCTGCCTTCCAGCTGCGCCAGCGTCAGCAGGTCGGCGACCAGGGCCTGCATGCGGTCGGTCTGCTGCGCCATCAGCGTCAGCACACGCTGGCGCTCGACCTCGGTCAGCGGCAGGTCGCTCATGGTCTCGACAAAACCGGCCAGCACCGTCAGCGGCGTGCGGATCTCGTGCGAGACGTTGGCGACGAAGTCGCGCCGCATCGCATCGGCGCGTTCACGTTCGGTGATGTCGTTGGACAGCACCAGCTTCATGCCGTCGCCATAGGGCCGCACCAGCACCGAGTACATGCGCCGGCCCTGGGCGTCGCCGAACTGGATGGCGTCGGCGAACTCGCCGCGCTGCAGGTAGGTCACAAACGCCGGAGCGCGCACGAGGTTGGTCACACGCTGGCGGCGGTCGCGCAGCGGGTCCAGGCCGAAGTGGTCGGCAGCCACCGTGTTGCACCACTCGATCTGGTCGGTGGCGTCCAGCAGCATCACGCCGTTCGGCGAGGCCTCGATGGCCGACAGGAACTGGTCCAGCCGGCCGCGTTCCGTCTGCGTGGCGAGCTCACGCAGACGCAGCGCACGTTCGACGCGGTAGCCGAGCTCGCCCCAGAAACCGGCATCGCGTGGTGCGTTGCCAGCCTGCGGGCCACGCAGCCACTCCATCAGGCGGTGGCCACGCCAGCCATCGGCCAGCACGGCTGCCAGCGCACCGAGCACGGCACCGCTGATGGCACCCCAGGGCAGGCCCGTGAGGTGCGGCCACAGCAGCCGGCCGAGCAACGCGCCCAGCACGACGGCCAGCGCGGCGAACACGCTGCGCGACAACAACCAGGACATGGAAGTCTGCGCTTGTCGTCAGACGGCGACGCTGCTGTGCTGCTGGGTCAGCCGGTAGCCGGCACCACGCACGGTTTCGATGAGGCCGGAGCACTGCACCGGGGCCAGCGCCTCGCGCAAGCGCTTCACGTGCACGTCCACCGTGCGCTCCTCGATGAACACATGGTCGCCCCAGACGCGGTCCAGCAACTGGGCGCGGCTGTGCACACGTTCGGGGTGTGTCATCAGGAAGTGCAGCAGGCGGAACTCGGTGGGGCCGACCTTGACCTCGCGCGACTCGTCGCCAAACCTGCGCGTGACACGGCGTGTCGCCGGGTCCAGCTTCAGGCCCGCCACCTCGACGGCGCTGTCCAGCGCCTCGGGTGCCTTGCGGCGCAGCACGGCGCGCATGCGGGCCAGCAGTTCCTTGGTCGAGAAGGGTTTCGTCAGGTAGTCGTCGGCACCGGCATCCAGGCCGCTGATCTTGTCGGCCTCTTCGTTGCGCGCCGTCAGCATGATGATGGGCAACTCGCGGGTGCGTGCTTCGCCGCGCCAGCGTTTGGCCAGTTGCAGGCCGCTGCTGCCGGGCAGCATCCAGTCCAGCAGCACCAGGTCGGGCAGCACCTGGTCGACCAGCAACTGCGCCTGGTCGGCCGAGGTGGCAATCGTCACCTCGTAGCCGGCATGGCGCAGGTTGATGGAGATGAGTTCGGCGATCGCCGATTCGTCTTCGACAACGAGGATGCTGCTCATCGCACGACGCTTTCCACCGCTTCCACCGAGGTGTGGCGCACGTCGGTGCCCTTGACGACGTAGATGATGGCCTCGGCCAGGTTCTTCGCGTGGTCGCCGACACGTTCGATGGCCTTGGCGACGAACACGAGGTCGATCGACGACGAGATCGTGCGCGGGTCTTCCATCATGTAGGTGATCAGCTTGCGCAGCAGGCCGTCGAACTCCTGGTCGATCTGGTCGTCCTGCTTCAGCACTTCCAGCGCCTTGGCCGTGTCCAGGCGCGCAAACGCGTCCAGCGCCTTGCGCAGCGAGGCGATGGCCAGGTCGGCTTCGAAACCCAGGTCGGCCACCGGCAGGCGCAGGCGGCTGGAAACGCCGGTGCTGATCAGCCGTTGCACCGTGCGTGCGATGCGAGCGGCTTCGTCGCCGACACGCTCGAGGTTGGCAATCGTCTTGCTGACGGCGATCAACAGCCGCAGGTCGCGTGCCGTCGGCTGGCGGCGCGCGATGATGGCCGACAGATCGCGGTCGATCTCGACTTCCATCTGGTTCACGCGCTCTTCCTCGCGCAGCACCTGCTTGGCCGTTTCCTCGCTGAACTGGGCCAGCGCGTGCACAGCCTGCGCCACCTGGGCCTCGACGAGGCCGCCCATTTCCAGCACACGGCTGGAGATGCCGCTGAGTTCGGCGTCGAACTGGGTGGAGAGATGTTTATCGGACATGCAATTCGCTCCTTCGGCGTTCAGCCGAATCTCCCGGTGATGTAGTCCTCGGTGTCCTTCTTCTTCGGCTTCATGAACAGTTCGCTCGTCGCGCCGAACTCGACCAGGTCGCCCAGGTACATGTAGGCCGTGTAGTCGCTGCAGCGCGCGGCCTGCTGCATGTTGTGGGTGACGATCATCACCGTGTAGTCGGCCTTCAGCTCGTGGATCAGCTCCTCGATCTTGCCGGTGGAGATCGGGTCCAGCGCCGAGCAGGGTTCATCGAGCAGCAGCACCTCGGGCTTGATCGCGATGCCGCGTGCGATGCACAGCCGCTGCTGCTGGCCGCCGGAGAGGCCGGCGCCGCTCTGGCCCAGCTTGTCCTTGACCTCGTTCCACAGCGCCGCCTTCTTCAGCGCCCATTCGACACGTTCGTCCATTTCGACACGCGGCAGCGTCTCGAACAGGCGCACGCCGAAGGCGATGTTGTCGTAGATCGACATCGGGAACGGCGTCGGCTTCTGAAAGACCATGCCGACCTTGGCGCGGATCAGCGACACGTCGGTCTTGGTCTTCAGGATGTTCTCGCCATCGATGTTGATGGCGCCTTCGGCGCGCTGCTCGGGGTAGAGCTCGAACATGCGGTTGAAGGTGCGCAGCAGCGTGCTCTTGCCGCAGCCCGAGGGCCCGATGAAGGCCGTGACCTTGCGCTCGGGAATGTCCAGGTTGATGCGCTTCAGCGCATGGAAACTGCCGTAGTAGAAATTCAGGTCTCGCACCGAGATCTTGACTTTCTCGGTTGCGGCCAAGTCGACGGGTCGGTCCATCGGAGGCTCCCGGTTCTCAGGTCTTGTTGCGGAACAGCACACGCGCCAGGATGTTCAGCGCCAGCACGCCCAGCGTGATGAGGAAGACACCGGCCCAGGCCAGCTTCTGCCAGTTTTCGTAGGGGCTCATCGCGAACTTGAAGATCGTCACCGGCAGGCTGGCCATCGGCTCGCTCAGGGACGCGGTGAAGAACTGGTTCGACAAGGCCGTGAACAGCAGCGGCGCGGTTTCGCCGGCAATGCGTGCCAGCGCCAGCATCACGCCGGTGATGACGCCGGCCATCGAGGCCTTCAGCGTCACCGACGAAATCACCTTCCACTTCGGCGTGCCCAGGGCGTAGGCGGCTTCGCGCAGCGCGTTCGGGATCAGGCTCAGCATCGTCGCCGTGCTGCGGATGACGACCGGGATGACGATCAGCGCCAGCGCCAGCACGCCGGCGAAGCCCGAGAAGCCCTTCATCGGCGCCACGACGGCGGCGTAGACGAAGAGGCCGATGACGATGGACGGGGCCGACAGCAGGATGTCGTTGATGAACTCGGTGACGCGGCCCAGCCAGGCACGCTGGCCGTATTCGGCCAGGTAGATGCCGGCCAGCACACCGACCGGCGTGCCCAGCGCGGTGGCCAGGCCGACCATGAGCAGCGAGCCGACGATGGCGTTGGCCAGGCCGCCAGCCTCGGCCTGCGGCGGCGGCGTCGACTCGGTGAAGACCTGCAGCGCCAGGCCACCAAAACCCAGGTGCACGGTTTCGACGAGGATCCAGATCAGCCAGAAGACCCCGAAGGCCATGGCCCCCAGCGCCAGCGTCAGCGCCACGGCATTCACGACCTTGCGCTTGCGGTGCATGGCCAGGCGGCCGGCGTCGAAGCTCGTGGTGTTCATGAGCGGCTCCCTTCACCGCGGCGCAGGCGCACCAGCAGCAGGCGCGAGAAACTCAGCACGACGAAGGTGATGAGGAAGAGGATCAGGCCCAGGTAGATCAGCGACGCCTGGTGCAGGCCTTCGCTGGCTTCGGCAAACTCGTTCGCCAGTGCCGAGGTGATGCTGTTGGCGGCCTCGAACAGCGACAGCGAGTCGAGCTGGTTGAAGTTGCCGATGACGAAGGTCACCGCCATCGTCTCGCCCAGCGCGCGGCCCAGGCCCAGCATGATGCCGCCGACGACACCGGTCTTGGTGTAGGGAAGCACAACCCTGGACACGACCTCCCAGGTCGTTGCGCCCAGGCCGTAGGCCGATTCCTTCAGCATCGGCGGCGTGACGTCGAAGACGTCGCGCATCGTCGCCGCGATGAAGGGAATGACCATGATGGCCAGGATGATGCCGGCCGACAGGATGCCGATGCCCACCGGCGGGCCGGTGAACAGCGTGTTCAGCAGTGGCACGCCGCCGAACACGGCCTGCAGCGGCGCCTGCACGTACTGCGCAAGGATGGGGCCGAACACCAGCAGGCCCCACATGCCGTAAACGATGGACGGCACGGCGGCGAGCAACTCGATGGCCACGCCCAGCGGTCGTTTCAGCCACTTCGGCGACAGTTCGGTGAGGAAGATCGCGATGCCGAAGCTCACCGGCACCGCGATCAGCAGCGCGATGAACGACGTCATCAGCGTGCCGTAGATCATCACCAGGCCGCCGTACTTGTTCTGCACCGGGTCCCAGTCCTTGGACCAGAGGAATCCGAGGCCGAACTCCTTGATGGCCGGCGCGGCGCCGATGAACAACGAGACCAGGATGCCGACCAGCAGGGCCAGTGTCAGCCAGGCTGCACCGTGTGTCAGTGCCGAGAAGACCATGTCCGCCCAGGGCGCGTTGCGGCGCCGCGGCGGCGGCTCGCCATCGGGGGCCGCTCGCTCCATCGTGCTGTTCTCGTCGTACGGGGTGGCGGGCAGTGTAGCGGCCACGGTCTCTCCTCGCGTCGGTCCCGGGGGCGGGCAGCGTCTCAGGCGATCACTTGCCGACGATGGGCTTGCCGGCACCGTCCTTCAGATGCTCGGCCCACTGCTTGCGCACCAGGTCCTTCACCGAAGCGGGCAGCGGCACGTAGTCCAGGTCGTCGGCCATCTTGTCGCCGTTGGCGTAGGCCCAGTCGAAGAACTTCAGCGTGTTCGTCGCGTTGACCGGCTTGTCCTGCACCTTGTACATCAGGATGAAGGTGGTGCTGGTGATCGGCCAGGCATCCTTGCCCGGCTTGTCGGTCAGGTCTTGCGCAAAGGTGCGTGTCCAGTCGGCGCCAGCAGCAGCGGCCTTGAAGGTCGAGTCATCGGGGCCGACGAAGTTACCGTCCTTGTTGCGCAGCAGCACGTGGCTCATCTTGTTCTGCTTGGCGTAGGCGTACTCGACGTAGCCGATGGAGTTCGGCAGGCGCTGCACAAAGGCCGAAACACCTTCGTTGCCCTTGCCGCCGGCACCGGTGGGCCAGTTCACGGCCGTGCCTTCACCAACCTTGGCCTTCCACTCGGCGTTGACCTTGGACAGGTAGCTGGTGAAACCGAAGGTCGTGCCCGAACCGTCGGCGCGGCGCACCACGGCGATGGCGGCGTCCGGCAGCGCAACACCGGGGTTCAGCGCCGTGACGGCAGCGTCGTTCCACTTCGTGATCTTGCCCAGGTAGATGTCGCCCAGCACCTGGCCGGTCAGCTTCATCTGGCCCGGGGTGATGCCCTTGATGTTGAGCACCGGCACAACACCACCGATGACGGTGGGGAACTGGACCATGCCGTCCTTGCTCAGATCGGCATCGCTCAGCGGCGCGTCGCTGGCGCCGAAGTCCACGGTCTTGCCACGGATCTGGCGGATGCCGGCACCCGAGCCCACCGACTGGTAGTTGATGCGTGCGCCCGTGGCCTTGTTGTAGGCATCGGCCCACTTGGCATAAACCGGCGCCGGAAACGAGGCGCCTGCACCGGTGACATCCTGGGCGAAGGCGGCGGAGGAGGCCAGCGCCAGACTCAGGGCGACGGCTGCAAAACGGGGGGTGGTCATGGAGGACAAACCTTTCGACGGTACTTTCGTGACGAAGCGCACTGTACGAAGGCCATGTGACGACTCGATGACACGGTCCAATTGGCGCTTGTCGTTGTCACAAACAGGTCACTCGGCTGTCACATGGTCTGCCTAACCTCGCGGCCACTGTCACTTTTGTCCGCCGGAGACACCGCCATGAACCGCCCCGCCCTGCTCGCCGCCGCCCTTTCGCTGGCCTTGATGGCCGGCTGCGCCAGCACGCCGGCGCCGACCACGATCACCGAAACCGCCGCGCGCACGCCGCAGCTATCGACGCTGAACAAGCTGATCGCCGACGCCGGTCTGCAGGACACGTTGCGCGGCCCCGGCCCCTACACGGTTTTCGCTCCCAGCGATGAAGCCTTCAAGGCCGTGCCGGCGAAGACGATGCAGGAACTGGCCGCGAACAAGGAATTGCTGAAGAGTGTGCTCAGCTACCACGTGCTGCCGGGCAAGGTGACGGCCGCCGAGGTGAAAAACGGCAATGTGAAGACGGTGCAGGGCGCGACGGTGGCCGTGGCCAGCGCCGGTGCGTTTGTCACGGTCGAAGATGCCGTCGTGCAGCAGGCCGACGTGGCCGCCAGCAACGGCGTCGTGCACGTCATCGACCGCGTGCTGATGCCGCCTAAGAAATAAACCTCTTCTTCAGGCGCGGGCGGCTGCGGCCGCCAGTTTTTCAGCGCAACGCCGCCCCTGGCTGGCGTCGCGCGCCTCGACCATCACACGCAGCACCGGCTCGGTGCCGGAAGCGCGGATCAGGATGCGGCCGCTGTCGCCCAGTTCACGCAGCACGGTCTGCTGCGCGTCGTCCAGCGCCGCGTTGTTCTTCCAGTCGCTGCCATCGGGCAGGCGCACGTTCAGCAGCGTCTGCGGGAACAGCTGCACACCTTCCAGCAAGGCCGCCAGCGGCTTGCCGTTGCGCCGCACGGCCTGCAGGATCTGCAGGGCGCTGACGATGCCGTCGCCGGTGGTGTGGCGGTCCAGCGCCAGCAGATGGCCCGAGCTCTCGCCGCCGAGCTGCCAGCCACGTGCCGTCAACTCCTCCAGCACATAACGGTCACCGACCCTGGCGCGCACCAGGGGCACACCGGCACCGCGCAGTGCCTGCTCCACCGCCATGTTGGTCATCAAGGTGCCGACCACACCCGGCACCGGCTGGCGCTGCCCCAGCCGGTCGGCGGCCATCACGTACAGCAGCTCGTCGCCGTTGAACAGGCGGCCGGCAGCGTCGACGATCTGCAGCCGGTCGGCATCGCCGTCCAGCGCGATGCCGTAGTCGGCCCTGTGTTCGGCCACCGCCGCGACCAGCGCCGCCGGCGCCGTGGCACCGACACCGGCATTGATGTTGACGCCGTCGGGGCTGCAGCCGATCTTCACGACTGCGGCACCGAGTTCGTGGAACACATCGGGTGCCACGTGGTAGCCCGCGCCATGTGCGGCGTCGACGACGATCTTCAGCCCGCGCAGCGACAGGCTGTGTGGCACCGTGCTCTTGCAGAACTCGATGTAGCGGCCGCTGGCGTCGTCGATGCGGCGCGCCTTGCCCAGCGCCGTCGAGTCCACCCATTGCGGCGCTTCGGACAAGGCCGCCTCGACGGCGATCTCCCAGTCGTCGGGCAGTTTCTCGCCACCGGCGGAGAAGAACTTGACGCCGTTGTCGGCAAAGGGGTTGTGCGAGGCGCTGATGACCACACCCAGGTCCAGGCGCAGCGCACGGGTCAGGTAGGCGACACCCGGTGTCGGCAGCGGGCCGGCCAGCAACACGTCGACACCGGCCGAGACAAAACCCGCCTCCAGCGACGACTCGATCATGTAACCCGAGATGCGCGTGTCCTTGCCGATCACCACCGTCGGCCGCGACGTGTTGGCGCGCAGCACACGGCCGACCGCATGGCCCAGGCGCAGCATGAAGTCGGGCGTGATCGGCGACTTGCCGACCGTGCCACGGATGCCGTCGGTGCCGAAGTAGGTTCTGCTCATGGGCGGCGATTGTCCTGCCTGTGCCTGGTGCGCCGTGCTGGGCCGCGGCCGAAACGTGTGCAATTGTGTGCTTGGTGCACCGTCAGCGGGCAGCCTGCCAGAGCTTCAGCGCATCGACGGTGGCAGCCACGTCATGCACACGCACGATGGCCGCACCCCGTTCGACGGCCAGCAAGGCGGCAGCGACGCTGCCGGCCAGCCGCTGATCGACACTGCGCCCGGTGACCACACCCAGCGTGGACTTGCGCGACCAGCCCAGCAGCAGCGGCCGGCCCGGCCCCAGCAGTTCACGCTGGCGCGCCAGCAGCGCCAGGTTGTGCGCCGGCGTCTTGCCGAAGCCGATGCCGGGGTCGAGCACGATGCGCTCGGGCGCGATGCCGGCAGCCTGCAGTTGACCCGCGCGCGCCGCCAGCCAGTCGCGCACCTCGGCAACGACGTCGGCATAGGCCGGTGCGTCCTGCATCACACCGGGCTCGCCGCGCATGTGCATGATGCTGACGCCGGCCTGCGGGTGGCCGGCAACGAGTTCCAGCGCCCCCGGCCGCGTCAACGCGCGCACGTCGTTGACGATGTCGGCCCCCAGGTCCAGCGCCTGCTGCATCACCTCGGGCCGGCTGGTGTCCACCGACACCGGCACCCCCAGCGTCAGCGCATGGCGCACGACGGGCATCACCCGCCGCAGTTCCTCGGCCAGATCGGGCGTGTCGGCACCGGGGCGCGTGGACTCACCACCGATGTCCAGGATGTGCGCGCCTTCGGCCAGCAGCCGTTCGCAATGCGCCTTGGCAGCGTCCGGACTGTTGTGGTTGCCGCCGTCGGAAAACGAGTCCGGCGTCACGTTGACGATGCCCATCACCTGCGGACGGTCGAGCGCGATGCGGAAGCGGGTGGTCTGCCAGTGCATGGGGAAGGAAAGAATGCGAAACGGGGCCGAAGCCCCGTCTGTTGGTCTGCCGGACGACCCGGCTGCCGACTCAGGCCGCGGCCGGTGCGCCGTCCGCGCTGACGGGCGGCGTCGGGCCACCCGGCTTGCTGGCCGGCGGTGTCCAGTCCTTGGGCGGACGTGGCGGCTTGCCGCCCATGATGTCGTCGATCTGCTCGCTGTCGATGGTTTCCCATTCCAGCAGCGCCTGCGCCATCGTGTGCATCTTGTCCTTGTGGTCCTCGATCAGCTTGCGCGCGATCGAGTACTGCTCGTCGATGATGCGGCGGATCACGGCATCGACCTTGCGCATCGTCTCTTCGGACATGCTGGTCGTCTTCGTGACGCTGCGGCCGAGGAAGACCTCGCCTTCGTTCTCGGCATAGACCATGGGGCCGAGCTCGTCGGTCATGCCGTAGCGTGTGACCATGTCGCGGGCGATGGCCGTCGCACGTTCGAAGTCGTTGCTGGCGCCGGTGGTCATCTGGTTCATGAACACTTCTTCGGCGATGCGGCCACCGAACAGCACGCTGATGGTGGAGAGCATGCGCTCCTTGTCCATGCTGTAGCGGTCGCCTTCGGGCAACTGCATCGTCACGCCCAAGGCACGGCCACGCGGAATGACGGTGACCTTGTGCACCGGGTCGGTATTGGGCATCAGGCGCGCCACCAGGGCGTGGCCGGCCTCGTGGTAGGCCGTGTTGCGGCGCTCTTCCTCGGGCATCACCATGCTCTTGCGCTCGGGGCCCATCATGATCTTGTCCTTGGCCTTCTCGAAGTCGACCATCTCGACCACACGCCCGTTGCGGCGTGCGGCGAACAAGGCCGCCTCGTTGACCAGGTTGGCCAGATCGGCACCGCTGAAGCCCGGCGTGCCACGCGCCAGGATGTCGGCGCGGATGTCCTGCCCCACCGGCACCTTGCGCATGTGCACGTTGAGGATCTGCTCGCGGCCACGCACGTCGGGCAGCGTCACGTAGACCTGGCGGTCGAAGCGGCCCGGACGCAGCAGCGCCGGGTCGAGGATGTCGGGCCGGTTGGTGGCGGCCATCACGATGACGCCGAGATTGGTCTCGAAACCGTCCATCTCGACGAGCATCTGGTTCAGCGTCTGCTCGCGCTCGTCGTTGCCGCCACCCAGGCCGGCACCGCGGTGGCGGCCGACGGCGTCGATTTCGTCGATGAAGATGATGCAGGGTGCGCTCTTCTTCGCCTGCTCGAACATGTCGCGCACACGCGCCGCGCCGACGCCGACGAACATCTCGACGAAGTCGGAGCCGCTGATGCTGAAGAACGGCACCTTGGCCTCGCCGGCGATGGCCTTGGCCAGCAGCGTCTTGCCGGTGCCCGGGGGGCCGACCAGCAGCACGCCGCGCGGGATGCGGCCGCCCAGCTTCTGGAACTTCTGCGGGTCCTTCAGGAAATCGACCAGTTCCTTGACCTCTTCCTTGGCTTCGTCGCAGCCGGCGACGTCGGCGAAGGTGGTCGAGTTGTTGGCCTCGTCGAGCATGCGCGCCTTGCTCTTGCCGAAGCTGAAGGCGCCGCCCTTGCCGCCGCCCTGCATCTGGCGCATGAAGTAGATCCAGACGCCGATCAGCAGCAGCATCGGGCCCCAGCTGACGAGGATGCTCATCAGGATGGACGGCTCTTCACGCGGCTTGACGTCGAACTTGATGCCGTTGTTGATGAGGTCGCCGACCAGGCCACGGTCTAGATAGGTCGCCGTGCTGCGCAGGCGCTTGTCGTCGGTGGTGACGGCCAGGATCTCGGTGCCGCCGCCGGGGTTCTCCTGCAGCGTGACCGACTTGATGCGCTTGGCACGCACCTCTTCGAGGAAGTCTGAATAGCCGACCTGCCCGCCGGTCGTCGTTCCGCGGTCGAACTGCTTGAACACGGTGAACAGCACGAGTGCGATCACCAGCCAGACAGCGACCTTGGAAAACCATTGATTGTTCACCGCGGCTCCTTTTCCGATTCAGCGACCCGACGGCGGGAGGTGCCGCCGGATTCCACGGTAGTTAGGGTTGATTCTAGGACAGTCAAGCCCCCGGGCGCGGGGCGCCAAACCTTGCGACACCGGGGTGATTGCGGGTGTGTTCACGCTTTCGGTGCGGCTTTGCCCGGTTTCGGACCGATGCCGACCAGAAAGGTTTCCGCCGATTTGTCACGTGAAGCCTTGGGCTTCAGCGGCTTGACGACACGGAAACTCTCCTTGAACAGCTTCACCAGCTGGCTGTAGCCACTGCCGTGGAAGGCCTTGCAGACCAGGGCGCCTTCGGGCCGCAGGTGCAGCAGCGCGAAGTCCAGTGCCAGCTCGATCAGATGCGCGATGCGCGCCGAGTCCGAGGTCGGGATGCCCGAGAGATTGGGCGCCATGTCCGAGACCACCAGGTCCACCGGCCGCCCGGCCAGCGCCGCATGCAGCTGCGCAACGACGGCGTCCTCGCGGAAGTCGCCCTGGATGAACTGCACACCTTCGATGGGTTCGAAGTCCAGGATGTCCAGCGCGATGATCGTGCCACGCAGCTCGCCGGCGGCAGCGCCAGCGGGCGCAAAACGCCGGCGCAGGTACTGGCTCCAGGCGCCGGGCGTGGCGCCGAGGTCCACGACCACCTGGCCCGGTTTCACCAGGCCCAGGCTTTCGTCGATCTCTTTCAGCTTGTAGGCAGCGCGGGCGCGGTAGCCCTCCTTCTGCGCCAGCTTGACGTAGGGGTCGTTCAGGTGGTCGTGCAACCAGGCGCGGTTGACACGTTTGCTCTTGGAAGACTTCATTGCCGGTCGATAATACGGGCATGCCCGCTCTCCAACTCAGCCCTGCCCAGCGCAAGGAACACCGCTCCGGCGCCCATCACCTGGACCCCGTGGTCGCCGTCGGCAACGACGGCCTGACGGCCGCCGTGGTCAAGGAAGTCGATGCAGCGCTGAAGGCGCACGGCCTGATCAAGGTGCGTGTGTTCTCCGACGACCGCGCGGCGCGCGAAGCCATGTTGGCCGAGCTGGCCGAGCAGCTCGACGCCGCCCCCATCCAGCACATCGGCAAGCTGCTGGTGCTGTGGCGCCCGCTGCCGCCCAAGGCCGCCAAGGCCGAGCGCGACGACCGCATGGCCGGGCCGCGCACCGTGAAGCTGGTGTCGTTTTCGAAGAGTGGCAACCATCGTGCGACGGTGAAGAAGGTCCAGGTGTTCGGCAACCAGCGTGTCACCGCCGGCGGCCAGATCAAGCGCGTGAAAACACGCGCCACCAGCGTCAAGAAGAAGCAGGCCGACTGAGGCCACGCCAGGCCAGCACGGCCACGAGCACGGTCTTCAGCACGTAGAACGCAGCGCTGATGGCGTGCAGCTGGCCGAAGCTGAGCGCCCCCTGCCCGGCCCGCGCCGCGGCCATCATCGGCTGCAGCGCGTAGTAGCCGGCCACGGTGCAGAAGACCGCGCCCAGCACCAGCCCCATCGCCGCCGTGAACTGCGGCCCGCCGGCGCGCACGGCACGGCGTTCCAGCAGCAGCAGAATGGCGCCCAGCACCAGGGCCGTGCCGGCTTCCTGGGCCAGCATGCGTGCGACCACACGCGCGGCGTCCGAGGGCAGCAGCGTGGCAAATGGTGCCGGCGTGGCCAGCAAGGCCACACACAGCAGCCAGCCCAGCCACAGGCCGGGCAGCAGGCGGCGCAGGCGCTCCAGCAACGGCTGCATCAGCGGTAGCGGACCTCGACGATCTCCCAGTGTTTCAGGCCGCCCGGCGCCTGCACCTCGGCCACGTCGCCGGCTTCCTTGCCAATCAGCGCACGGGCGATCGGGCTGCTGATCGAGATCAGGCCCTGCTTCAGGTCGGCCTCGTCGTCGCCGACGATCTGGTAGGTGACCTCGGCGCCGCTGTCCTCGTCCTGCAGGTCGACGGTGGAACCGAAGACGATCTTGCCGCCGGCGTCCAGGCTGGCGGGATCAATCACTTGCGCCGCCGCCAGCTTGCCTTCGAGCTCCTGGATCCGGCCTTCGATGAACCCCTGTTTGTCCTTGGCGGCTTCGTACTCGGCGTTCTCCGACAGGTCGCCCTGGGCCCGTGCTTCGGCGATGGCCTGGATCACGGCATGGCGCTCCACCGTCTTCAGGCGATGCAGTTCTTCCTTCAGCTTTTCGGCGCCGCGGATCGTCAGGGGAATGGTGGCCATGGGGGCAATCTCGTGGGACACAAAGTGAATCCGCCGCAGGCACCCGGCAAAGGGCGACCTGCGGCGGAGCGCGGTGGCGAGTTTAGTGCAGTTCGGCGTGCAGTTCCTGCAGGGAAAGCACCGCCAGATCGTCCTGGTGCTTCAGCGCCTCGGTCGCTGCCTCGCTGCCGGCCATCGTCGTGTAGTAGGTGACGCGGTGGGCCAGCGACGCGGTGCGGATGTAGCGCGAATCCGCAATCGCCGTGCGGGTTTCGTCGACCGTGGTGAACACCAGCTGGATCTCGCCGGCCTTCACCATGTCGGCGATGTGCGGGCGCCCGTCCTTGACCTTGTTCACCACCTTCACCGGAATGCCCGCGGCCGCGATCGCCGCTGCCGTGCCCTTGGTGGCGACGACGCTGTAGCCCAGGTCGACCAGATCGCCGGCCACCTTCACCGCACGGTCCTTGTCGCTGTTCTTCACGGTGACGACGACGGTGCCCTTGTCCGGCAGCCGCGAACCGGCGCCGAGCTGGCTCTTCAGCATCGCTTCGCCGAAGGTCTTGCCGACGCCCATCACCTCGCCGGTGCTGCGCATCTCGGGGCCGAGGATGGGGTCCACACCCGGGAACTTGTTGAACGGGAACACCGCTTCCTTGATGCTGAAGTACGGCGGCACAACCTCGCCCTTCACACCCGGCTGGTCCTTCAGCTTCTGCCCTGCCATGCAGCGCGCCGCGATCTTGGCCAGCGCCTGGCCGGTGGCCTTGCTGACATAGGGCACGGTGCGGCTGGCACGTGGATTCACTTCCAGCACGTAGACAACGGCGCTGTCGCCTTCGCCCTGCACCGCGAACTGCGTGTTCATCAGGCCGACGACCTGCAGCGCCCTGGCCATCGCCGCGGCCTGGCGCCGCATCTCGTCCTGCAGCGCCGGGCTCAGCGAATACGGCGGCAGCGAACAGGCCGAGTCGCCGCTGTGGATGCCGGCGGCTTCCACGTGTTCCATGATGCCACCGATCATCACCTCGACACCGTCGCTGATGCAGTCGACGTCGACCTCGATCGCGTCGTCGAGGAAACGGTCCAGCAGCACCGGGCTCTTTTCGCTGACCTTGACCGCTTCGCGCATGTAGCGCTCGAGGTCCTTGTCGCCGTGGACGATTTCCATCGCACGGCCGCCCAGCACGTAGCTCGGGCGCACCACCAGCGGGTAGCCGATTTCGTGTGCCAGTTCCAGCGCCTGCTCTTCGGTGCGCGCGGTGCGGTTCGGCGGCTGCTTCAGGCCGAGTTCGTGCAGCAGCTTCTGGAAGCGTTCACGGTCCTCGGCGATGTCGATGCTGTCGGGGCTGGTGCCGATGATGGGCACACCGGCACGCTCCAGGTCCAGCGCCAGCTTCAGCGGCGTCTGGCCGCCATACTGCACGATCACGCCCAGCGGACGCTCCTTGTCGACGATCTCCAGCACGTCTTCCAGCGTCACCGGCTCGAAGTACAGGCGGTCGCTGGTGTCGTAGTCGGTGGACACGGTTTCCGGGTTGCAGTTGACCATGATGGTCTCGTACCCGTCTTCGCGCATCGCCAGCGCGGCGTGCACGCAGCAGTAGTCGAACTCGATGCCCTGGCCGATGCGGTTGGGGCCACCGCCCAGCACCATGATCTTCTTTTTCGTGCTCGGCGCGGCCTCGCATTCGCCGTCGGCGTTTTCGTAGGCCGAATACATGTAGGCCGTCTGCGTCGCGAATTCGGCGGCGCAGGTGTCCACACGTTTGTAGACCGGGCGCACGCCGGCCGCATGGCGCGCCGCACGCACCGCGTGCTGGTTCGTCTGCAGCAGCTTGGCCAGGCGCTTGTCGGAAAAGCCCTTCTTCTTCAGGAAACGCAGTTCGTCGGCCGTCAGGCTGTCCAGCTTGCGTTGGGCCACCTGGGCCTCGACCTGGATCAGGTTCTCGATCTGCGCCAGGAACCAGGGGTCGATGGCGGTTTCGTCGTGGATCTCGTCCAGCGACATGCCGATGCGGAAAGCATCGCCGACAAACAGGATGCGCTCGGGGCCGGCATTGCCGATCTCATCGACGATTTCGTCGCGGTCCTCTTCCTTGCAGGACGTGCGCTCGCTCAGGCCGTCGATGCCGGTCTCCAGGCCACGCAGGGCCTTCTGGAACGATTCCTGGAAGGTGCGGCCCATCGCCATCACCTCGCCGACCGACTTCATCTGCGTCGTCAGGTGGGCGTCGGCAGCGGGGAACTTCTCGAAGGCAAAACGCGGGATCTTCGTCACCACGTAGTCGATGCTGGGCTCGAACGAAGCCGGCGTGGCGCCGCCGGTGATGTCGTTCTTCAGCTCGTCCAGCGTGTAGCCCACGGCCAGCTTGGCGGCGACCTTGGCGATCGGGAAGCCGGTGGCCTTGGACGCCAGCGCCGACGAACGCGAGACCCGCGGGTTCATCTCGATGACGATGAGGCGGCCGTTCTGCGGGTTCACCGAAAACTGCACGTTGCTGCCGCCGGTGTCGACGCCGATCTCGCGCAGGATCGCGATCGACGCGTTGCGCATCAGCTGGTATTCCTTGTCGGTCAGCGTCTGTGCTGGGGCCACGGTGATCGAGTCACCGGTGTGGATGCCCATCGGGTCCAGGTTCTCGATCGAGCAGACGATGATGCAGTTGTCGACGCGGTCGCGCACGACTTCCATCTCGTACTCCTTCCACCCGATCAGGCTCTCCTCGATCAGCAGTTCCTTCGTCGGGCTGAGGTCCAGGCCGCGCTTGCAGATCTCTTCGAACTCTTCCGGGTTGTAGGCGATGCCGCCGCCGGTGCCGCCCATCGTGAAGCTGGGGCGGATGACCATCGGGAAGCCGGTGCCGCCGATGTCGGCCTGGATGCGCTTCTGCACCGCCAGCGCCTCTTCCATGCTGTGCGCGATGCCGCTTTTCGCCGAATCCAGCCCGATGGACGTCATCGCGTCCTTGAACTTCATGCGGTCTTCGGCCTTCTCGATCGCATGTTCGTTGGCGCCGATCATCTCCACGCCGTGCTTGGCCAGCACGCCGTGGCGGTGCAGGTCGAGCGCGCAGTTCAGCGCCGTCTGGCCGCCCATCGTCGGCAGGATGGCGTCGGGCCGCTCCTTGGCGATGATCTTCTCCACCACCTGCCAGGTGATGGGTTCGATGTAGGTCGC
Source organism: Rubrivivax sp. (assembly GCA_049274755.1). GTDB lineage: Bacteria > Pseudomonadota > Gammaproteobacteria > Burkholderiales > Burkholderiaceae_C > Rubrivivax. The sequence continues at coordinate 16,797 of JBASTF010000968.1, forward strand.
GTCGGCCATGCCGGGGTCGGTCATGATCGTCGCCGGGTTGCTGTTGACGAGGATGACGCGGTAGCCCTCCTCGCGCAGCGCCTTGCAGGCCTGGGCGCCGGAGTAGTCGAACTCGCAGGCCTGGCCGATGATGATCGGGCCGGCGCCGATGATCAGGATGCTTTTCAGATCGGTGCGCTTCGGCATCTCAGCGTTCCTCCATGAGTTTGACGAAGCGATCGAACAGGTAGCCGATGTCGTGTGGGCCTGGGCTGGCTTCCGGGTGGCCCTGGAAGCAGAACGCCGGCCTGTCGGTGCGGGCCAGGCCTTGCAGCGTGCCGTCGAACAGGCTGATGTGCGTGGACCGCAGGTTCGCGCCCAGCGTCGTTTCGTCGACGGCGAAGCCGTGGTTCTGACTGGTGATGCTGACGCGGCCGCTGTCCAGGTCTTTCACCGGATGGTTGGCGCCGTGGTGGCCGAACTTCATCTTGAAGGTCTTGGCGCCCGAGGCCAGCGCCAGGATCTGGTGGCCCAGGCAGATGCCGAAGGTCGGTGTGCCGCCAGCGATGACTTCGCGTGTGGCTTCGATGGCGTAATCGCAGGGCTCGGGGTCGCCGGGGCCGTTGCTGAGGAAGACGCCGGCGGGCTTGAGCTTCAGCACCTCGGCGGCGCTGGTCTGCGCCGGCACCACGGTGACGCGGCAGCCGCGGCTGGCCAGCATGCGCAGGATGTTGCGCTTGACGCCGAAGTCGAAGGCCACGACATGGTGTTGGGCATCGGCCAGGCGGCCGTAGCCGCTGCCGAGCTGCCACTCGGTTTCCGTCCAGTCGTAGGGCGTGTCGACGCTGACCACACGCGCCAGATCCAGGCCGGCCATCGCCGGCGCGGCCTGGGCACGCGCCACGGCTTCGGCCACCAGGCCGGGCGTCAGCGAGGTGCCGGGCGCGAAGCTGCTGATGCAGCCGTTCTGTGCGCCGGTGGTGCGCAGCACACGGGTCAGGCGGCGTGTGTCGATGTCGGCGATGGCAACCGTGCCTTCGTCCTGCAGGTACTGTGACAGCGTGCGCTGGGCGCGGAAGTTCGAGACACGCAGCGGCAGGTCCTTGATGACCAGGCCGGCGGCATGCACCTTCGTGGCTTCCACATCCTCGGCATTGACCCCGGTGTTGCCGATGTGCGGATAGGTCAGCGTGACGATCTGCCGGCAGTAGCTGGGGTCTGTGAGGATTTCCTGGTAGCCGGTGAGCGCGGTGTTGAACACCACTTCGCCGACCGTGTGGCCGGCGGCGCCGATCGAGGTGCCGATGAAGGTGGTGCCGTCTGCGAGCGCGAGGATGGCGGGCGGCAGGACGGGCAGCAAGGCGGATTGCAAGACAAACGCTCCGGGATTCGCGCGCCCAGCGCCCCGCCGCGAGGTGGGGTCTGAGAGGAAACCGCTGGCTGTTCTTGCCGGAGATTCGCTGGGGCTGCGTTGATGGCGGGTAAACCTCCGGAGTATACCCGCAGGCCGTGCCCCGCCCGCCCGTCAGAGGCCGAGCGCTGCGATGCCGGCCTTGGCGATCTGCGCGTCTTCGGTGGACTTCACGCCGCTGACGCCGACCGCGCCCACACACTGGCCTTCGACGAGGATGGGCACACCGCCTTCGAGCATGCCTTCCAGCGTCGGCGCGCTGAGGAAGGAGACCCGGCCCTGGTTGATCATTTCTTCGTAGATACGGCTTTCGCGCCGGCCCAGCGCCGCGGTGCGCGCCTTGGCCGGCGCGATCTGTGCAGAAATTGGCGCCGTGCCGTCCAGGCGCTGCAGCCACAACAGGTGGCCACCATCGTCGACGATGGCAATCGCCACGTTCCACTGGTGGGCCAGGGCCTCGGCCTCGGCGGCGGCGGCGATGCGGCGGGCGTCGTCGAGGGTCAGTGCGGGTTTGTTCTTCATGCGGCATACGATACAACGTGCACCGGGTGGGGTCATGCCATGCGCCGGCCCTGGAACTTAGAATCTGCGCGTGTGTCCAAGACGGACATGCATATCCGCATCCTGCAAGGAGATCGAATGAACCAAAGCGTGCAAACCTATCCCGGCTATGCCGATGGCGGCGCGCTGGCCTCGCAGCGCCAGCGCGTGCTGCGCAACACCTACTGGCTGCTGGCGCTGTCGCTGCTGCCCACCGTGCTCGGTGCCTGGATCGGCGTCAGCACCGGCATCGTCGCCAGCCTGGGCATGGGCCTGTCGACCGTGCTGTTCCTGGGCGGCGCCTTCGGCTTCATGTTCGCCATCGAGAAGACGAAGAACTCGGCGGCCGGCGTGCCGGTGCTGCTGGGCTTCACCTTCTTCATGGGCCTGATGCTGTCGCGCATGCTGGCGGCCATCCTGGGCTTCAGCAACGGCGCTTCGCTGATCATGACCGCCTTCGGCGGCACGGCCGCGGTGTTCCTGACGATGGCCAGCCTGGCCACGGTGATCAAGCGCGACCTGTCGAACATGGGCAAGTTCCTGTTCGTCGGCGCGATCCTGCTGCTGGTGGCCGGCCTGATCAACATCTTCCTGCAGTCCAGCGCGCTGATGCTGACACTGTCGGTGGTGGCCATCGGCCTGTTCTCGGCCTTCATGCTGTACGACATCAAGCGTGTCATCGACGGCGGCGAGACCAACTACATCAGCGCCACGCTGGCCATCTACCTGGACATCTACAACGTGTTCCAGAGCCTGCTGGCCATCCTGGGCATCTTCGGCGGCGAGCGCGACTGACGCGTCGCCGACCAGACACAAGGGGCCTGCGGGCCCCTTTTCTATTGCCGCTCGAAAACCGCCATCGACTCCGTGTGCGCCGTGTGCGGGAACATGTTGACGACACCGGCCAGCGTGCAGCGGTAGCCACCCTGGTGCACCAGCAGCCCGGCGTCGCGCGCCAGCGTCGCCGGGTTGCAGCTGACGTAGACGATGCGCCACGGCAGCAGGTCGTGCCCGCCCTCGGCATGCAGGTCGGCCACGGCCTTGGCCAGCGCAAACGCGCCTTCGCGCGGCGGGTCGATCAGCCAGCGTTGTGCAGCGCCGGCGGCGCGCAGGTCGGCTGCGCCGATTTCGAACAGGTTGCGTGTCTGGAAGGCCGTCTTCGCCGCCAGCCCGTTGGCCGCGGCGTTGTCGCGCGCGCGCTGCACCAGCGTCTCGCTGCCTTCGATGCCCAGCACCTCGCGCGCGCGCGTGGCCAAAGGCAGCGTGAAGTTGCCGAGGCCGCAGAACCAGTCGATGACACGGTCGCCGGCTTCAGGCGCCAGCAGCCGCACCGCGCGGTCGACCAGCACCCGGTTGATGTGCGGGTTCACCTGGGTGAAGTCGGTGGGCTTGAACGGCATCGTGATGCCGAACTCAGGCAGCGTGTAGCCCAGCACCGGGCCACCCGCGTCGAGCAGGTGCACCGAGTCCGGGCCCTTGGGCTGCAGCCACCATTGCACGGCATGGCTGGCGGCAAACACACGCAGGCGCTCGGCGTCGGCGGCGCTCAGCGGCTCCAGGTGGCGCAGCACCAGGGCCGTGACACCGTCGCCGGCGGCGAGTTCGATCTGCGGCAGGCGATCGCGCTGCTCCATCGCACCGATCAGCTCGCGCAGCGCCGGCAGCATCGCGCTGATGGCCGGCGGCAGCACCGGGCACACCGTCATGTCAGCCACGTAGCGCGACTTGCGCTCGTGGAAACCCACCAGCACCACGCCCTTTTTCTGCACGTAGCGCACCGAGAGCCGCGCGCGCCAGCGGTAACCCCAGTCCGGCCCCTGCAGCGGGCGCAGCAGGGTCTCGGGCTTCACCTTGGCCAGATGCCAGAGGTTGTCTTCCAGCACGCGCTGCTTCACCGCCACCTGGGCGGCGGGATGCAGGTGCTGCATCTTGCAGCCGCCGCAGGCACCGGCATGCAGGCCGAAGTGCGGGCAACCGGGGCGCACACGCTGCGCGCTTTCGCGCGCGATGGCCGAGACCTGGCCCTGCTCCCAGCTGTTCTTCTTGCGCGAGACGCTGACCTGCACGCGCTCGCCAGGCAGGGCGCCTTCGATGAACACCACCTTGCCGGCGCCCTCGCTTTCGCCGTGGCCCTGGCTCTCGACGTTGGCGCGATGGGCAATGCCCTGGGCTTCGAGGTCGAGCGACTCGACCTCCAGCCAATCAAATCCTGAACTCATGGGGCCGGATTATCCCGGCCCCGCAGTCCAGGTTCGGTGCGGCCTACTTCTCGTAGTCGGCCACGACCTTCCAGCGTGCGTCCTGCAGTTGCGACAGCCGCGACTTGTCGCTGCCCAGGCGCTTCTGCGGGCCGTAGGTGGCTTCGGCGCTGCCGAAGATGTCCGGCGGGTAGACCATCGTGTCCATGGCCTTGATGAAACTGTCCACCGTGAGGTTGGGCCCGGCCTTGGCGGCGGCGCGCATGAAGGAGTCGATGACGTTGTAGCCGTAGACCGAGAACACCGTCGGGTCCTCGTTGAACTTGGTCTTGTACTTGTTGGCCCAGAAACGCACCGGCTGCGAGGCGTCGTCGGTGTAGGGGTTCTGCACGGTCATCGTCGCGTACAGGCCGTCCATGGCCTTGCCGCCGAGTTTGTGGATGAGGTCGGTGTAGGCCGCGCTGGACCCCAGGAAGGTCGGGTTGAAGCCGGTCTTGCGGCTCTCGCCGATGGTGCCGATGGTCTCGCGGATGATGGTGCCGAGCACGACGAAATCACAGCCCGAGGACTTCATCTTCGCCACCTGCGACGAGAAGTCGGTGGCGCCGCGTTTGTACGAGGTCTTCTCCACCAGTTCCATGTTCATCGTCTTCGCGCCGGCTTCGGCGCCGCGCAGCACTTCGAGGCCGAACTCGTCGTCCTGGTAGATCGCACACAGCTTCTTGGCGCTCTTTTCCTTCACCAGCCGCGGCAGCGCCAGGCGGATCTGGTCGTAGTAGGTGGCGGCGAACGAGTACTTCAGCTTGTGGAAGGGCTCGTACATCTCGCGCGCGGCGGTGATGGGGAAGAAGTTGATGACGTTCTTCTCGAACTGCACCGGCATCGCCGCGTTGTTCTGCGCCGTGCCGATGTGGCCGACCATCGCGAAGATCTTGTCCTGGTTCACCAGCTTCTGCGCTGCCAGCACGGCCTTCTTCGGGTCGTAGCCCGAATCCTCCATCAGCAGCTTCAGCTTGCGGCCGCCGACACCGCCCTGCTCGTTGGCCTCGTCCACACGCAGCATCATGCCCAGGCGCACCTGCTTGCCGAAACCGGCGAGCGGGCCCGAGAGGTCCTGGATCGAGCCGATGGTGATCTCGGTCTTGCTGACACCCTGGCCCTGCTGGGCCCCGGCGGTGGCCGCAGCGGCAGCAAGCGCCAGCGCGGTGAACAGGCGAATCGTCTTCATCGGTTTGTCTCCTTCAGGTGTACATCGCGTCGATCTGCGGCGCGTATTTCTGCTGCACCAGCTTGCGCTTGAGCTTCATCGTCGGCGTGAGCTCCTCGTCCTCGGCGGTCAGCTGCGCTTCGAGGAGGTGGAACTTCTTGATCTGCTCGACACGGGCGAACTTGTTGTTGACCTTGTCGATCTCGCCCTGGATCAATGCTCGCACCTCCGGGGCGCGTGTCAAGCTGGCGTAATTGCTGAAGGGCACGTCGTTGTCCTGCGCGAACTTCTCGACGTTCTCCTGGTCGATCATCACCAGCGCCGTGAGGTAGGCGCGCTGGTCGCCGATGACCACCGCGTCGGTGACGTAGGGCGAAAACTTCAGCTCGTTTTCCCACTCGCTGGGCGTGATGTTCTTGCCGCCGGCGGTGATGATGATGTCCTTCATGCGGTCGGTGATGCGGAACACACCTTCCGCGTCCACCGTGCCGACGTCGCCGGTGTGCAGCCAGCCGTCGGCGTCGATGGTCTCCGCGGTTTTCTCCGGCAGGTTCAGGTAGCCCATGAAGACATTGGGGCCGCGCACCAGGATCTCGCCCGTCCGTTCGTCGATGCGCACCTCGTTCCACGGCGCGGCGATGCCGATGCAGCCGGGGCGGATGCGGTCGGCCGGCGTGTAGGTGGAGATGCCGGCGGTTTCCGTCATGCCCCAGACCTCGAGCATCGGCACACCCAGGGCCAGGTACCACTTGACGAGGTCCGGCGAGATCGGCGCCGCGCCGGTGACACACAGGCGCGCGCGGTCCACGCCGATCAGCTTGCGCACGTTGTCCAGCGCCAGCCAGCGTGCAAAGCGAAACTTCGCCTTCAGCAGCGGCGACACCGGCTGCGCGGCCAGCACACGGTCGGCCACCTGCATGCCGGTGGCCAGGCCCCAGCCATAGGCCAGCTGCTGCAGGCGGCTGGCTTCCTTCACGGCGATGGTCACGGCCGAATAGAACTTCTCCCACACCCGCGGCACGGCCGTGGCCACCGTCGGCGCGATCTCGCGCACGTTTTCCGGCACGGTGTCGGGGTTCTCGACGAAGTTCAGCCGCGCGCCGCTGTACATCGCGAAGTACTCGCCGCCCATGCGCTCGGCGATGTGGCACAGCGGCAGGAAACACATGCGCTCGTCGCCTTCGTACTGCGCAGTGATCTGGTGGTAGCCGCGCATCGCCGTCACCAGCGAACGGTGGTTGTGCATCGCACCCTTGGGCTTGCCGGTGGTGCCCGAGGTGTAGACCAGGATGGCCAGCGCCTCCGGGTCCAGCGCCGCCATGCGCTGCGCCAGCGCCTGCGGCTGCTGCGCCAGGTGTTCGCGCCCCAGGGCACGCAAGGCCTCGAGCCCGATGACGCCGCTGTCGTCCAGGCCGTGCAGGCCTTCCATGTCGAAGACGACGATGCGCCGCAGCTGCGGCAGCTGCGCACGCACCTCCAGCGCCTTGTCCAGCTGCTCTTCGTTTTCGACGAACAGCAGCACGGTGGCCGAGTCTTCGCACAGGTACTGCACCTGCGCGGCCGAGTCCGTCGGGTAGATGCCGCTGCTGACACCGCCGGCGCTCAGCGCCGCCAGGTCGGCCAGCACCCATTCGACGACGGTGTTCGACAGGATGGACACGCGCTCGCCGGGCTCGAAGCCCAGCGCCATCAGCCCGTGCGCCACTTCGCGCACCGCCTGCGCCACCTGGTTCCAGGACCAGCTGCGCCAGATGCCCAGCTGTTTTTCGCGCAGCCACACCGTGTCGCCGCGCCGCGCGACCCCGTTCCAGAACACCGCCGGCAGCGTGTCGCCCGGCAGCACGATGTCGGTGTTCGGCTGCAGCTTCAGTGCGTCCCAGAGGTCAGGCATGGCTCATCTCCAGGTCTTCTTCTTTTTCCAGCGGCGCTCGCCGCGCACGCCGGCGTCCTTGATGCCGAGGTAGAACTCCTTGACGTCCTCCTTCTCGCGCAGCACGGCGCAGCGGTCCTCCATGACGATGCGGCCGTTCTCCAGCACGTAGCCGTGGTCGGCGGCGTTCAGCGCCATGTTGGCGTTCTGCTCGACGAGCAGGATGGTCGTGCCACGCTCGCGGTTGATGCGCACGACGATCTCGAAGATCTCGCGTGTCAGCTTGGGGCTCAGCCCCAGGCTGGGTTCGTCGAGCAGGATCATTTCGGGTGCGGCCACCAGCGCCCGCGCGATGGCCAGCATCTGCTGCTGGCCGCCGGACAGCAGCCCCGCGTCCTGCTTCTGCCGTTCGCGCAGGATGGGGAAGTAGGCGTAGGCGGCCTCGATGTCGCGCGCCACCGCGTCGCGGTCGCTGCGGGTGTAGGCGCCCATCAGCAGGTTGTCGTGCACGCTGAGCAGCGGGAACACCTCGCGGCCCTCGGGCACATTGGCCAGGCCCAGGCGCACGATCTTCGCCGGGTCGTTGGCCGTGATGTCCTGGCCCTTGAAGTGCACGCTGCCGCGGCGCGGGTCGATGATGCCGGAGATGGTCTTCAGGATCGTCGTCTTGCCGGCGCCGTTGCTGCCCAGCACGGTGCTGATCTCGCCGCGCCGCACCTTCAGGCTGACGCCGCGGATGGCGCGGATCGGGCCGTAGGCACTTTCGACGTTGCTCAGCACCAGGATGTCGTCGGCAGCCGTCATGCGCTGTGCTCCCGCCGCAGGCTGCTGAGGTCGCCGGCCGAGCCCAGGTAGGCTTCGATCACGCCCGGATGCGCCTGCACCTCGGCCGGCCTGCCCAGCGCCAGCACCTCGCCCTGGTTCATCGCCAGCACACGGTCGCTGACCTTGCCCACCAGCGACATGTCGTGCTCGACCATCAGCACCGTGGTGCCGAACTCGCGCCGGATGTCCTGGATCCAGAACACCATGTCCTCGGTCTCCTCGACGTTCAGGCCCGACGAGGGTTCGTCCAGCAGCAGCAGCTGCGGTTCAGCGCACAGCGCCCGCGCCAGCTCGACGACCTTGCGCACGCCATAAGGCAGGCCGGCGATCAGCGTGTCGCGGTGGTGCTGCAGGTCCAGGAAGTCGATGACGTGCTCGACCTTCTCGCGCGCCGCCAGTGCCGCGCGGCGGGCACGGCCGGTGAACAGCAGGTCGTCCAGCAAGCCGGTGCCGCGGTGCGTGTGGCGGCCGATCAGCAGGTTCTGCAGCACGCTGGCATGTTCGAACAGCTCGATGTTCTGGAAGGTGCGTGCAATGCCCACCGCGGCGATGGCATGCGGCGGCAGCGCCAGCAGGTCGCGGCCGGCATAGACCAGGCGGCCCGAGGTCGGTGTGTAGATGCGGCTGATCAGGTTGAACACCGTGGTCTTGCCGGCGCCGTTGGGGCCGATCAGCGTGAAGACCTCGCCGCGCTTCACGTCGAAGCTGACCTTGTTGACGGCGACGACGCCGCCGAAGCGCACGCCGATCTCCTGGGCCGAGAGCAGGATGTCGGTACTCATCGCAGGCGGTCCGACTTCTGGAACGACTTCTGGCGCTTGAACATGCCGCGGCGGTAGAACGGGAACATCGAGAAGAAGGTGCGCACCTTCAGCCAGCGCCCGTACAGCCCCAGCGGCTCGAACATCACGAAGCCGATCAGCACGGCGCCGTAGATCACCGCCTGCAGCCCCGGCGCCTGGCCGATGGCGGCCGGCAGCGCGTCCTTACCCAGCGCGATCAGCTGTGGCATCGTGATGAGGAAGATCGCGCCGAGGAAGGCGCCGTGCACCGAACCCAGGCCGCCGATCACCACCATCAGCAGCAGGTCGATGGACTGGATGATGCTGAACTGGTCGGGGCTGAGGAACTGGATCTTGTGTGCGTACAGCGCGCCGCCCAGCCCGGCCAGCGCCGCCGACAGCGCAAAACTCAGCGTCTTGTAGCGCGCCAGGTGGATGCCCATGCTTTGCGCCGAGATCTCGCTGTCGCGGATGGCGACGAAGGCGCGCCCGGTGGGGCTGCGCAGCAGGTTGACGATGGCCAGCGTGCTGAGCACGGCCACGGCCAGGCACAGGAAATAGAACTCCTCGCCGCTGTCGAGTTTCCAGCTGCCGATGCCGGGCGGCTTCACGTGCATGCCGGCATTGCCGCCGGTCAGGCTTTCCCAGCGCGCCAGCACCTCTTCGACGATGAAGCCGAAGGACAGCGTCGCGATGCCGAGGTAGATGCCCTTCACGCGCAACGCCGGCAGCCCGACGATGATGCCCACGGCCGCCGACAGCAGGGCCGCCGCCGCCAGCGACAGCGGGAAGGGCCAGCCCATGCCCACCAGCACCGCCTGCGTGTAGGCGCCGACGCCCAGAAAGGCCGCATGGCCGATGGAAAACAGCCCGGTGAAGCCGGCCAGCAGCATCAGCCCCAGGCCGACCACCGCGTAGATCAGCACGAAGGTCAGCTGCGCCAGCCAGTACTCGGGCAGCAGCCAGGGCGAGGCCAGCAGGAACAGGCCCAGCAGCGAATACCAGACGACATGGCCGCCGTGTTTGGCCAGCCGGATGTCCTGGTCGTAGTCGGTCTTGAAAATAAACCGCATCGCCTCAGACCTTTTTGCGCAGCTTTTCGCCGAACAACCCGTTCGGCTTGACCATCAGCATCAGCAGCACGACGACATAGGCCGCGATGTCCTTGAAACCTTCCGGCAGGTAAAAGCCCGACAGCGCCTCGACGACACCGATGACCAGGCCGCCGACGATGGCCCCGGGCAGGCTGCCGAAGCCGCCGACCACGGCCGCCGGAAAGGCCTTCAGCCCGATGAAGCCCATGTTGGCGTGCACGAAGGTGATGGGCGCCAGCAGCAGGCCGGCCACCGCAGCCACCGCCGCGGCCAGGCCCCAGACCAGGCCGTTCAGCCGCTGCACCGGAATGCCCATGTAGTAGGCGGCCAGCTGGTTCTGCGAAGCCGCCTGCATCGCGATGCCGATCTTGCTGTAGCGGAACAGCGCAAACAGCAGCAGGCACAGCGCGGCGGTGGCGGCGATCACCACCAGCTGCGGCGCGTTCAGCACCAGTTCGCCGGCGCGCCAGACCTCGTCCTTGTACGGCACCGGCAGCGTGTGCGTGTCGGTGCCGATGTTGGGGATCATCGTGATCAGCCCACGGGCGACATAACCGATGCCGATGGTCAGCATCACGATGGAAAAGGCCGGCTGGCCCAGGATGGGGCGGATGACCAGGCGCTCGATGCCAAAGCCGAACAGCGCCATCGCCGCGATGACGCAGGGCACGCTGAGCCAGAAGGGGAAACCCAGCACCGTCAGCAGCGCCAGGCCGCAGAAGGCACCCAGCATCATCAGCTCGCCCTGGGCGAAGCTCACCGTTTCGGTGGCCTTGTAGATCAGCACGAAGCCGAGCGCGATCAGGCCGTAGATGCAGCCCTGGGCGATGCCGCTGATGACGAGCTGCAGGAACTGCAAGCACCCTCCGAGACGCGAGCGATGACGCGGCGCATGCTAGCGGCGCGCCTGGGCGGCAGGCCCCCTCGGAAACGCGAATCGGCCCTTGTGCGCGGGTCGGGTGAATCCCGCAGCGGGTCTGTCGCCAATGCGACGTTGCTCAGAACAGCGAGTCGCGGTCGACGCCGTCGCGGGCCATGCGGCGCTTCAGCTTCAGCAGCGATTCCTGCTGGATCTGGCGGATGCGCTCGCGTGTCAGGTGCAGGCGCGCTGCCAGATCTTCCAGCGTCTCGGGTTCGCGGTCGTGCAGGCCGAAACGGCCCGACAGCACCTCGCGCTCGCGCTCGTTCAGCGAGGCCAGGCCCTGGGCCAGCCACTGCTGGGCCTCGTGGCTCAGCGTCAGTCCCAGCGGGTCCACGGCCTGTTCGTCAGCCACCGAATCGAGCATGGCTTCGCCGCTTTCGGCGTCCAACGGTGCGTCCAGCGACGAGGGGTGCTCGGCCAGCTTCAGCAGTGCCGCCACCTCGGCCACCGGGCGCTGCAGCGCGACGGCGATCTCCTCCACCGTTGCCGCGCGGTCGCCCTCGCCGGGCTGGCGGCGTTCGGCTTCGAGCGCACGCCGCATGCGCAGCACCTGGTTCAGTTCGCGCACCACGTGCACCGGCAGCCGGATCAGCCGCGCCTGGTGCATGATGGCGCGCTCGATGCTCTGGCGGATCCACCACGAGGCGTAGGTCGAAAACCGGAAGCCCCGCTCCGGCTCGAACTTGCCGGTGGCGTGCATCAGGCCGAGGTTGCCTTCTTCGATGAGGTCGATCATCGGCAGGCCGCGGCCCACATAGTGTTTGGCGATGCTGACGACCAGGCGCAGGTTGCGCTCGATCATCAGCTGCCGTGCCGCGAAGTCGCCGGCACGGGCGCGCCGTGCGGTGTCGCGTTCTTCCTCGGGGCTGAACAGCGGCGCGCGGCGGATGTCGCGCAGATAACTCTGCAGCGTGTTGCCGTGGTCGGTGTCGCCGTCGTCCAGGGCCGCCAGCGCCGCCGGCCGGCCCTCGGGCTGGGTCTCGGCGGCATCGGTGTCAGGACCTGCGTCGGGCTCGTGCGGCGTGTGGCCGTTCAGCGACTGCAGCGTCTGCGCGCCCAGCGCCGCGCCGTTGCTGGCATGACCGTTGTGCGCTTCGCGCCGCTTGCCGACCATGCCATGCCTCGCATCGTGTGCGCAGCCGCTGCGGCGTCAGCGCGGCGGCAGCAGCTTGGCCGGATCGACCGGCTTGCCCTGGCGGCGGATCTCGAAATGCAGCTGCACGCGGTCGGCGTCGCTGTTGCCCATCTCGGCGATCTTCTGGCCGCGTCGCACCACCTGGTCCTCCTTCACGAGCAGGGCCTGATTGTGCGCGTAGGCAGACAGGAATGTCGCGTTGTGTTTGACGATGATGAGGTTGCCGTAGCCGCGCAGCCCCGAACCGGCATAGACCACACGCCCGTCGGCCGTGGCCAGCACCGGGTCGCCGGGCTTGCCGGAAATCGCCAGGCCCTTGCTCTTGGCGTCGTCGAAGTTCGCCACCACCGGACCGGCGGCCGGCCAGGCCCAGTTCAGGTCTTCGTCGGGTTCACGGGCCGGTGCCGGCGTTGGGGCCGGCGCACCGCTGGCG
>JBASTF010000969.1:0-4576 GCA_049274755.1 Rubrivivax sp.
CTGCTCGCCGTGGCCCTGATGCTGGCGCTGACCGGGCTGCGCCCCGGACACCGCGTGATCACGCAGGACGACATCGACGCCGCCGTGCGCGAGTCGCTGGAGAAGGAGCCGCTGCCCTCGCAGGCCGCCAAGGCCTACGAAGCCATCGCGCCCTCGGTCGTGCGTGTCGTCGGCCTGCCCGACGAGAAGGACGACGACGACGACAGCGCCGAGAAGCGGGCGATGGAGCGCAGCCTGGGCACCGGCGTCGTCGTCGTCGACAACGGCACCATCCTGACCAACCTGCATGTCGTCGCCGGCGCCAAGCGCGTGAAGGTGCGCTTCCACAACGGCCACGAGTCCGACGCCGCCATCATCGGCATGCAGCCGGAAAACGACTTGGCGGTGCTGAAGGCCAGCAGCCTGCCCGACGACCTGGAAGCAGCGACGATGCGCAGCACCTCCGACCTGCAGCCCGGCGACCACGTCATCGCCATCGGCCACCCCTTCGGCATCGGCCCCTCGGTGAGCTACGGCGTGGTCTCGGGGCTGCGCCGCGAGTTCCGCTCGGAAGCCGGCGAACGCACGCTGAGCAACCTGATCCAGTTCGATGCCGCCGCCAACCCCGGCAACTCCGGCGGTCCGCTGGTGACGATGGACGGCCATGTCGTCGGCATCGTCACCGCCATCCTCAACCCTTCCGAGCAGCGCACCTTCATCGGCATCGGCTTTGCCGTGCCGATCGAAAACGCCGCCTCGGCCGTCGGCATGCCGCCCTTCTGAACCCGAAGACCTATGAGCGACACCAGCAAACCCACCGCCACCCTGATGGAGCAGGTGCTCTACGAAGTCAAACGCATCGTCGTCGGCCAGGACCGTTTTCTCGAACGTGTGCTGGTGGCCCTGCTGGCCCAGGGCCACCTGCTGGTCGAAGGTGTGCCGGGGCTGGCGAAGACGCTGACGGTGAAGACGCTGGCGCGCGCCGTGCGCGGCAGCTTCAAGCGCATCCAGTTCACGCCCGACCTGGTGCCGTCCGACCTGGTCGGCACACGCATCTACAACCAGAAAACCGGCGAGTTCGGCACCAGCCTGGGGCCGGTGTTCGCCAACCTGCTGCTGGCCGACGAAATCAACCGTGCACCGGCCAAGGTGCAGAGCGCGCTGCTGGAAGTGATGCAGGAACGCCAGGTCACGATCGCCGGCGAAACGCACAAGGTGCCCGAGCCCTTTGTCGTGATGGCGACGCAGAACCCGATCGAGACCGAGGGCACCTATCCACTGCCCGAAGCCCAGGTCGACCGCTTCATGATGAAGGTGCTGGTCGACTACCCCAGCGAAGAGGAAGAGTTCGTCATCGCCCAGCGTGTCACCGGCCCGGCGGTGGAGATCGATGCGGTCTGCGACACCTTCCAGCTCGCCGCGCTGCAGCGCGAATGCCGTGCGGTGTATGTCGACCCTTCGCTGCTGCAGTACGCGGTGAAGATCGTCGGCGCCACCCGCAAGCCCGAGAAGTACGACCTGGCCGACAGCGCCAGACACCTGACCTACGGCGCCAGCCCACGCGCCAGCATCTCGATGATCGAAGGTGCACGCGCGCTGGCGATGCTGCGCGGCAGGCGTTATGCGCTGCCGGAAGACGTCACCGACATGGTGGCCGACGTGATGCGCCACCGTCTGGTGCTGAGCTACGAAGCCCTGGCCGAAGGCGTGAGTGCCGATGCCCTGGTGCAGAAGGTGCTGAAGAAGGTGCACGCGCCCGACAAACCCTTGGCCCATGCCAAGTTCTCGGGAGCCGCAGCCGATGCCTGAACCCGTCGACCACCTGCTGCGGCGGCTGGAGTGGACGGTGATCCGCCGCCTCGACGGCCTGCTGCAGGGCGACTACCGCACCGTGCTGCGCGGCGCCGGCATCGACCTCGCCGACCTGCGTGAGTACCAGCACCACGACGATGTGCGCCACATCGACTGGAACGTCACCGCGCGGCTGCAGACGCCCTATGTGCGCCAGTTCGTCGAAGACCGCGACCTCACCGCCTGGTTCCTGCTCGACCTCTCGGGCAGCATCGCCTTCGGCTCCAACGACACCACCAAGCTCGGTGTCAGCCTGGGTTTTGTCGGTGCGCTGTCGCGTGTCATCACACGCCATGGCAACCGCGTCGGCGCCGTCTATTACGGCAGCAACGTCGACCATGTGCTGCAGCCCGGCAGCTCGCGCCTGCATGTGCTGGAACTGCTGCGCCGCATGCAGCAGCCCCATGCCGGCAGCGGCCGCGGCACGGCGCTGGCCGACCTGCTGCATGCCGGCGCCGGCTTCATGAAACGGCGTTCGCTGGTGTTTGTCGTGTCCGACTTCATCAGCGACCCCGGCTGGGAAGACGCGCTGGCGCGGCTGGCGCAGCGCCACGAGGTCATCGCCGTGCGCCTGTTCGACCCCGCCGAGATGGCCTTGCCCGATGTGGGCCTCGTCACCGTGGAAGACGCCGAGACCGGTGAGCAGTTGCTGATCGACGCGGCCGACCCGGGTTTCCGCGAGCGCTACGCCAAGTTCGCCGACAGCCACGAGGCCGCGATGCGCGAGGCCTTCGTGCGCAGCGGTGCCGACACGCTGGAACTGGCCACCGACGACGACCTGCTCGACGCGCTGCTGCGCTTTGCCGACCTGCGCCGCCAGCGTGCACGCATGGTGGCACCGCTGCGTTTTCCCGCCCACTTGAAAGCGCGCGCCGAGGTGGCCGCATGATGAGCTTCATCTGGCCCGGCAACCTCTACCTGCTGCTGCTGCTGCCGCTGCTGGTGCTGCTGTACCTCTGGATCCTGCGCCGGCGCCGCAAGGCACCGGTGAAACTGGCCAGCATCGGCATTGCGAAGCTGGCCGCTGGCAAAGGCCCGGGCTGGCGCCGCCATGTGCCGCCGCTGCTGCTGCTGCTGGCCTTTGCAGCGCTGCTGCTGGCCACCGCGCGGCCGACGGCGACGATCACGCTGCCACTGGCCGAACGCACCATCATCCTGGCGATGGACGTCTCGGGCAGCATGCGCGCCGAAGACGTGAAACCCAACCGCCTGGTGGCCAGCCAGGAAGCGGCCAAGGCCTTTGTCGCCGACCTGCCGCGCGAAGTGCGTGTCGGCGTCGTGTCCTTCGCCGGCACGGCCGCCGTCGTGCAGGCGCCCACCACCAGCCGCGACGACATCGTTGCCGCGATCGACCGCTTCCAGCTACAGCGTGGCACGGCCACCGGCAGCGGCATCGTGCTCAGCCTGGCGACGCTGTTCCCCGATGCCGGCATCGAGATCTCGCACATCACCGGCCAGCGCAACATGCCCAAGATGCTGGGCGACAAGGACAAGACGGCCGACTTCAAGCCGGTGGCGCCGGGCAGCTACAACTCGGCCGCCATCATCATGCTGACCGACGGCCAGCGCACGACCGGCCCCGACCCCATCGAAGCCGCGAAGATGGCCGCCGACCGCGGCATCCGCGTCTACACGGTGGGCATCGGCACCACACAGGGCGAGATCATCGGCTTCGAAGGCTGGAGCATGCGGGTGCGCCTGGACGAGGCGACGCTGAAGAACATCTCGGTGCTGACGCAGGGCGAGTACTTCTACGCCGGCACCGCCGAAGACCTGAAGAAGGTCTACCAGAACCTCAGTTCACGCATGGTCGTCGAACGCAAGGAAACCGAGATCAGCGCGCTGTTCGCCGCGCTCGGTGCCTTGCTGGCGCTGACGGCGGCCAGCCTCTCGCTGTGGTGGTTCGGCCGCGTGGCCTGAGCCGTCAACGTTCGAGCCGCAGCACACGCCCGTTGCTGCCGTCGGTGACGATGTAGAGCCAGCCGTCCGGGCCCTGGCGCACGTCGCGGATGCGCTCGCCCAGCGCCGTCAGCAGCCGCTCTTCGCCGACCACACGCTGGCCGTCCAGCGTCAGCCGCACCAGGGCCTGGCCGCGCAAGGCGCCGACGAAGAGATTGCCTTGCCAGCCTGGGTAGCGTTCGCCGGTCAGGAAACTCGCACCGCTGGGCGCGATCGACGGCACCCACACCTTCAGCGGCTGCACGAAGCCAGGCTTCGGGCCTTCTTCGCCGATGCGGGTGCCGCTGCCGTAGTTGCGGCCGTAGGTCAGCAGCGGCCAGCCGTGGTTGCGGCCCTGCTCGACGGCGTTGATCTCGTCGCCACCCTGCGGCCCATGTTCGATGGCCCAGAGCACGCCGGTGGTCGGATGCAGCGCCGCCCCCTGGATGTTGCGGTGGCCCAGGCTCCACACCGACAGCTGGCCCCCATCGCGGTTCATGTGCACCACCTTGCCCAGGTGGTTGGCCGGGTTCTGCGCTTCGTCTTTCTGCGAAAAGCGGTCACCCAGGCCGACCAGCAACGTGCCGTCGCGGCGGAACACGATGCGTGAACCGCAGTGCAGCTGGCTCTCGACCTTGGGCTGCTGCACGAAGATCGTGCGCACCTCGGTCAGCGCATTGCCGACCAGGCGACCACGCGCCACGGCCGTGCTGTTGCCACCGGGGCCGGGGTCGGCAAAGGTCCAGAACAGCGTCTGGTTCTGCGCAAACTGCGGGTCGGCCACCAGGTCCAGCAGGCCACACTGGCC
>JBASTF010000970.1:0-9518 GCA_049274755.1 Rubrivivax sp.
GCCCGGCGCCTGGCTGCTGCTCGAACATGGTTTCGACCAGGCCGAGGCCGTGCAGGCGTTGCTCGCGAGCCACGGTTTCCACGCCGTGCAGACCCGCCACGACCTGGCTGGCCTGCCCCGCTGCACCGGGGGCCGGCGCTAACGGCGATTCTTCACGCCACGGCAACCGTTCAGGGGATGCCGCTGCGGCTGCGCGGGCGCATCATGAAGCCTCGCTTCAGGAGTTCGCCATGTCTGCCGGAGCTGCCCTGCTGTCTGCCATGATCGCCTTGCTGGCCAGCCAGGCTGGCGCCGCCGAAGGGCTGGCGCTGCCGGACGAGCGTGCGGTCTGGCCGCAGTGGCAGGCGCGGCTCGGCATCGGCAACACCCAGCTGGCGCCGGTGTCGCTGCTGGACCGCAGCGCCGGCAACACCAGCGCCGTGCTCGGCGACTACTACTTCGACGCCCCGGGCCTGCGCCTGCCGGCCTCGCTGGGCGGGCTGCGCGCCACCAGCGGCCTGTTGTCCAGCCCCTGGCGCAGCCTGCTGCCGGGCAGCGCCGCCGAAACCATGCCCTACCTGGGCATCGGCTACACCGGGCTGGCGCTGAAAGGCGGCTGGGGCATCACGGCCGATCTGGGCCTGGCACTGGAGAACCCCACCAGCGCCACGCGCCTGGGCCGCGCGGTGTTCGGCAACCAGGGCTTCGACAGCGCCTGGCGCGAGCTGCGGCTGTCGCCGGTGCTGCAGCTGGGCATGCACTACACGTTCTGAAGGCATCGCCCCACGGCAGCAGCGCCCCGGGGCGCGCCGTATCATTTGCGCCTTGTGATTTCCAACAGGCAGGTCGTGCCATGAGCGACGTTCAGCAACGCATCGATACGCTGGTCAAGGGCAACAAGGTCATGCTCTTCATGAAGGGCACGGCGCAGTTCCCGCAGTGTGGCTTCTCCGGCCGCGCGATCCAGGTTCTGAAGGCCGCCGGCGCCACCGGCGTGGCGACCTTCAACGTGCTGGAAGACGAGGAAGTGCGCCAGGGCATCAAGGACTACGCGCAGTGGCCGACGATCCCCCAGCTCTACGTCAACGGCGAGTTCGTCGGCGGCTCGGACATCATGATGGAGATGTACCAGTCCGGCGAACTGCAGCAGTTGCTGCAGCAGCAGGGCTGACATGCTGGGGCGGGACGAGCGCCGGGCCGCTCCCAAGCCGGCCCGCGTCCCCGCGGGGGACCGTCCGCAGGTCTCTGCGGACCAGGGGCTGACATGACCCGCCTGGTCGTCGGCATCACCGGGGCGACCGGCGCGGCCTACGGCGTGCAACTGCTGCAGCGGGCACGTGAACTCGGCGTCGAGACCCACCTGGTCGTCACGCCGGCCGGCGTGCTGAACGTGCACCACGAACTGGGGCTGGACCGCAGTGCGCTGGAAGCGCTGGCCGACCAGGCCCATGCACCCGGCGACATCGGCGCCTGTGTGGCCAGCGGCAGCTTCGACACCGCGGCCATGGTCGTGGCACCCTGCACGATGAAGACGCTGGCGGCCATCGCCCATGGCCTGTCGGACAACCTGCTGACGCGGGCCGCCGATGTCACCTTGAAGGAACGCCGCCGCCTCGTGCTGATGGTGCGCGAGACGCCCTTCAACCTGGCCCACCTGCGCAACATGACGGCCGTCACCGAGATGGGCGCCATCGTGTTCCCGCCGCTGCCGGCCTTCTACCACCGGCCCGGCAGCATCGCCGAGATGGTGGCCGAGAGCGTGGAACGTGTGCTGTCGCTGCTGCAGTTGCAGGGCGCGGCACCCAAGCCCTGGCAAGGCCTGTAGCTCAGGCCAGCGGAATCTGCCAGGCACGCCGCGCGCCGAACACCAGGTTCGGGTACTCGGGCTTGCCGCGGCTGCCGTTGTAGCGGCCCAGGGCCAGGAACAGGTCGCCACGCTCGACATCGAGGTAGTGGCGCAGGATGACGCAGCCGAAACGCAGGTTGGTCTGCATGTGGAACAGGCGGCTGGCGTCGCCGTCGCCGATGACACGGGTCCAGAACGGCATCACCTGCATGTAGCCGCGCGCGCCGGCGCTGCTGATGGCGTACTTGCGGAAGCCGCTTTCCACCTGCACCAGGCCCAGCACCAGGGCCGTCTCCAGCCCGGCGCGCCGGCTTTCGTACCAGACGGCCTCGAGGAACTCGACCCGCGTCAGGTGCTCGGACTTGCGCTTCTTCAGCCGTTCGCTGGCCGCCCCCAGCCAGCGCAGATAGGCCAGGCGGTCGTCGACCTTGTCGAAACGCGGCTTGGGCGGCGCCGCATCGGCCACCGCCGAGGCCAAGGCGCTGCGCACCGCATCGGCCAGCGGCTCCTCGATCTGGGCGCCGGCCTGGCCGTCACGCCACCAGGCTGCCAGCGGCAGCGCCAGCAGCAGGCGTCGCTGCATCATGCAGCCGTCATCCCGCGACACGCCCCTTCACGAAGGCCACGGCATCGGCCAGCGGCACCGCGGTGGCCGCGGCTTCGCGCCGGCCCTGCACTTCCACCGTGCCGGCCTTCAGGCCGCGGTCGGACAACACCACGCGGTGCGGCACGCCGATCAGTTCCCAGTCGGCGAACATCGCGCCCGGGCGCTCGCCGCGGTCGTCGAGCACCACGTCCACGCCCAGCGCCGCGAGTTCGTCGTGCAGTTGCTGCGCGGCGGCCTGCACCTCGGCATTGCGGTCGTAGCCGATGGGGCAGATGACAACGGCGAAGGGCGCGATGGCATCGGGCCAGACCATGCCGCGCTCGTCGTGGTTCTGCTCGATGGCGGCACCCAGGATGCGGGTGACGCCGATGCCGTAGCAGCCCATCTCGAAAGGCTGGGGCTTGCCGTTTTCGTCGAGGAACTGCGCCTTCAGCGGCTCGCTGTACTTCTTCGTGCCGAGATAGAAGACATGGCCAACCTCGATGCCGCGCTGGATGGCCAGCACACCCTGGCCGTCGGGCGAGGGATCGCCGACGACGACGTTGCGGATGTCGGCCACCTGGTCGGGCTCGGGCAGGTCGCGGCCCCAGTTGACGCCGGTGATGTGGTGGTCGGCCTCGTTGGCGCCGCAGACGAAATCGGCCATCTGCGCCACCGTGCGGTCGGCGACAATCTGCACCGGCTTCTTCGTGCCGATGGGGCCGAGGTAGCCGGGCTTGCAGCCGAAGTGTTCTTCGATCTCGGCGACGGTGGCGAAGCGGTAGCCGTCCTTCAGCCCAGCCACCTTGCCGGCCTTCACTTCGTTGAGGCTGTGGTCGCCGCGCACCAGCAGCAGCCACACCGTGGTCTTCACGATGTCGCCGGCCTCGCTCTTCTCGTCGGTGGCCAGCACCAGCGACTTCACCGTGCGCTGCAGTGAGATGCCCAGCAGCGCCGCCACGTCTTCGCAGGTGCTCTTGCCGGGTGTCGGCGTCTTCGTCATCGGCTGCGCAGGCGCCGCGCGGCCGGCCAGCAGCGGCAGTGCTTCGGCGAGCTCGATGTTGGCCGCGTAGTCGCTGGTCGGGCAGTAGACGATGGCGTCTTCGCCGGTCTCGGCGATGACCTGGAACTCGTGCGAGGCATCACCGCCGATGGCGCCGGTGTCGGCAGCCACGGCGCGGTACTGCAGGCCGAAACGGTCGAAGATGCGTTTGTAGGCGTTG
The DNA here is from genome assembly GCA_049274755.1 of Rubrivivax sp. Taxonomy (GTDB): domain Bacteria; phylum Pseudomonadota; class Gammaproteobacteria; order Burkholderiales; family Burkholderiaceae_C; genus Rubrivivax. The sequence goes on from JBASTF010000970.1 coordinate 3,635, forward strand.
AACATGCTCTCGTAGCTCTTCAGCGCCGAGGCCTTGTCGCGGTCGAAGGAGTAGGCGTCCTTCATCGTGAACTCGCGGCCCCGCATCACGCCGAAACGCGGCCGGCGCTCGTCGCGGAACTTGGTCTGGATGTGATAGAAATTCCGCGGCAGCTGCTTGTAGCTGCGCAGTTCCTGGCGCGCGATGTCGGTGATGACTTCTTCGCTGGTGGGCTGGATCACGAAGTCGCGGTCGTGCCTGTCCTTCACGCGCATCAGCTCGGGGCCGTAGACCTGGTAGCGGCCACTCTCCTGCCACAGCTCGGCCGGCTGCACCACCGGCATCAGCAGTTCGACGGCACCGGCGCGGTTCATCTCCTCGCGGATGATGGCCTCGACCTTGCGGATCACACGCAGCCCCATCGGCATGTAGTTGTAGATGCCGGCGCCCAGGCGCTTGATGAAGCCGGCGCGCATCATCAGCTGGTGGCTGACGATCTCCGCGTCGGCGGGGGCTTCCTTGAGGGTGGAGACGAAGGTCTGCGAGGCTTTCATGCGGGGCTTGTCGTCGTTGCGTCGTCGTTGCAACAGGCCCTTCGGCAGCAAAAGCCCGCATGCGGGAAAGCGAGAGTTCGCATGCCGCACCGGCCGGGTGCAATAATGAAATCAGTCACAAATTCGGGGTCCGATTATGCTCGACAGGGAAGGCTTCAGGCCCAACGTCGGCATCGTGCTGCTGAACGGTCGCAATCAAGTCTTCTGGGGCAAGCGGCTGCGCACGCATTCCTGGCAGTTCCCGCAGGGCGGCATCAAACATGGTGAGTCGCCCGAACAGGCCATGTTCCGCGAACTGCATGAAGAGGTCGGGCTGCTGCCCGAGCACGTGCAGATCGTCGGTCGCACACGCGACTGGCTGCGCTACGAGGTGCCCGAGCACTTCATCCGCAAGGACGCACGCGGCCACTACAAGGGCCAGAAGCAGATCTGGTTCCTGCTGCGCCTGACAGGCCACGACAGCGACCTGAACCTGCGTGCCACCGACCATCCGGAGTTCGACGCCTGGCGCTGGAACGAGTACTGGGTGCCGCTGGACGTGGTGATCGAGTTCAAGCGCGGCGTCTACGAGATGGCGCTCACCGAACTGGCGCGTTTCCTGCCGCGTGTGAACCACCACAACCGCTACCTGCGCAGCGGCATGCGTTCGCACCGGCACGACGACGGCCCGCTGCCGCCGCCGGCACCGGCCGACTGAAACCGGCGTTCAGACCAGGACCAGGTTGGTCCTGTGGATCAGTTCGGGCTCGTTGGCATAGCCCAGCTGCGCCTCGATCTGCGACGAGGGCTTGCGTGCGATCAGCCGCGCTTCGCTGGACGCGTAGTTCGCGAGGCCACGTGCCAGCTCGGTGCCCGACGGTGCACGCACCGAGATCACGTCGCCGCGCACGAAGTCGCCCTGCACCTCGACAACGCCGATGGGCAGCAGGCTCTTGCCTTCGTCGCGCAGCTTCAGCACCGCACCTTCGTCGACGACGACGGCACCACGCAGCTGCAGATGGTCCACCATCCACTGCTTGCGCGCCGCCAGCTTGGCCGTGCCGGCCAGCAGCGCGGTGCCGATGGCTTCGCCACGCGCCAGGCGGATCAGCACATCGGGCTCGCGGCCCCAGGCGATGACGGTGCTGGCGCCGCTGCCGGCGGCCCGTTTGGCAGCCAGGATCTTCGTGATCATGCCGCCGCGGCCCAGGCTGGAGCCGGCGCCGCCGGCCATCAGCTCCAGCGCCGGGTCGCCGGCCGTGGCGGTGTCGATGAAACGTGCGCTCGGGTCCTTGCGCGGGTCGGCCGAGTACAAACCGCGCTGGTCGGTCAGGATGACAAGTGCATCGGCCTCGACGAGGTTGGCGACCAGGGCGCCCAGCGTGTCGTTGTCGCCGAACTTGATCTCGTCGTTGACCACGGTGTCGTTTTCGTTGATCACCGGAATCACGTTCAGCGACAGCAGGGTCAGCAGCGTCGAGCGGGCGTTGAGGTAACGCTCGCGGTCGGCCAGGTCGGCGTGGGTCAGCAGCACCTGGGCGCTGTGCAGGCCTTGTTCCGACAGCCGCGTTTCGTACATCTGCGCCAGGCCCATCTGGCCCACGGCCGCAGCGGCCTGCAGTTCGTGGATCTCCTTGGGCCGCGCCGCCCAGCCCAGGCGCTTCATGCCTTCGGCGATGGCGCCGCTGGAGACCATCACCAGCTCACGCCCCTCGCGCGCCAGCGCCGCCAGCTGGCGTGCCCAGTTGCCGATGGCCTCGGCATCGACGCCACGGCCTTCGTTGGTGACGAGGCTGGAGCCGACCTTGACGACGATGCGCCGGGCCGCTTGCAGCGCGCCGTTATGCATCGCCGATCGGGGTGTCGAAACGCAGGTCGGGCAGCGGCGCTTCGCGGTGCTGCTCGGCCACGTGGTGCCAGATGGCTTCGACCATGGGCTGCAGGCCATCGCGCGCCAGCGCCGAGATCGCAAACACCGGGCCCTTCCAGCGGTAGCGCTTGACGAAGGCCTTGACCTTCTCGTCGCGCTCCTCGGCCGGCACCATGTCCAGCTTGTTCAGCACCAGCCAGCGCGGCTTGGCATGCAGCTTGGGGTCGTACTTCTTCAGTTCGGCGACGATGGCCCTGGCCTGCTGCACCGGGTCGACGTTGTCGTCGAAGGGTGCCATGTCGACCACATGCAGCAGCAGCCGCGTGCGCTGCAGGTGGCGCAGGAACTGGTGGCCCAGGCCGGCACCTTCGCTGGCACCTTCGATCAGCCCCGGCACGTCGGCGACGACGAAGCTGCGCTCCGGCCCCACGCGCACCACGCCCAGGTTGGGGTGCAGCGTCGTGAACGGGTAGTCGGCGATCTTCGGCCTTGCGTTCGAGATCGCGGCAATCAGCGTGCTCTTGCCGGCGTTGGGCATGCCCAGCAGGCCGACGTCGGCCAGCACCCGCAGTTCGAGCTTGAGCTTCTTCGCTTCGCCGGGCCAGCCCGGCGTCTTCTGGCGCGGGCTGCGGTTGGTGCTGGTCTTGAAGTGCAGGTTGCCGAAGCCGCCGTCGCCGCCCTTGCAGATCAGCACCTTGACCTCGTGCTCCAGCAGTTCGACGATGGGCTCGCCGGTGTCGGCGTCGCTGATGATGGTGCCCACCGGCATGCGCAGCACGATGTCGTCGGCAGCCGCACCGAACTGGTCGCTGCCACGGCCGGCTTCACCGTTTCTCGCTTCGTGGCGGCGTGCGTAGCGGTAGTCGATCAGCGTGTTGATGTTGCGGTCGGCCATCGCAAACACGCTGCCGCCGCGCCCGCCGTCGCCGCCGTTCGGGCCGCCGAAGGGAATGAACTTCTCGCGCCGGAAGCTCACGCAGCCGGCGCCGCCGTGGCCGGCCGCGACATCGATGGTGGCTTCGTCGACGAACTTCATGGTGGGCGATGATAAAAAAACAAAGCCCCGGCGGGCCGGGGCTTGCGGTGGTCGAGGTGCCGGCGTCAGGCCGCGGGCGTCACGAACACCGTCTGCTGGTTGCGCGGGCCCTTGACCTCGAACGACACGCTGCCGTCGACCAGCGCAAACAGCGTGTGGTCGCGGCCCATGCCGACGTTGGTGCCGGCGTGGAACTTGGTGCCGCGCTGGCGCACGATGATCGAGCCGGCCTGGATGACCTGGCCACCGAACACCTTCACGCCCAGCATCTTCGGCTGCGAATCGCGGCCGTTGCGGGTTGAGCCGCCGCCCTTTTTCTGTGCCATGGTTCAGAACTCCTTAGGCGTTCACAGAGCCGATTTCCAGCTCGGTGTAGTTCTGGCGGTGGCCGCCGTGCTTCTGATAATGCTTGCGGCGGCGCATCTTGAAGATGCGCACCTTGTCGTGCCGGCCGTGTGCCACGATGGTGGCTTTCACGCTGGCGCCCGCGACCCAGGGAGTCCCGACCTTCAGGTCCGCGCCCTCACCGACGGCGAGGACCTGTTCGATCACGATTTCCTGGCCCACGTCCGCAGCAATCTGTTCTACCTTGATCTTTTCGCCGGCAGCAACCTTGTATTGCTTGCCACCGGTTTTTATGACCGCGTACATGTGTGACCTTTCGAAGAACTGCCCGCCACCCATGGCTCTCGCACTGCCGGAGCTGGGGTGAAAAACGCGCAGAGCCTTTGAGTATAACACGCCGACTGGAAACGGTGTGGTCCGGCGTGGCGCCGGGCGCCTGACAGGCCGCCGACAGCGGTGGCTTCCTATAATCCCGGGCAACCAACCGGCGCCGTCCGTGCTCGAAACCACCGCTTCCAAAACCGCTGTCGTGGACCCGATGGACGCAGAGATGCGCCAGGTGGATGCCGTCATCCGCGAGCGGTTGGCATCGCGGGTGGCGCTGATCGACCAGATCTCGCGTTACATCGTCGGCGCCGGCGGCAAGCGCATCCGGCCGCGGCTGGTGCTGCTGTTCGCCCAGGCCCTGGGTTTCGAAGGCCCGGCGCGTTTTGAGCTGGCCGCCACCGTGGAGCTGATTCACACCTCGACGCTGCTGCACGACGACGTCGTCGACGAGTCCGACCTGCGCCGCGGCCGCGCCACGGCCAACGCGATGTTCGGCAACGCCGCCAGTGTGCTGGTCGGCGACTTCCTGTATTCGCGTTCGTTCCAGATGATGGTCTCGGTGCACAACATGCGTGTGCTCGAGGTGCTGGCCGATGCCACCAACGTCATCGCCGAAGGCGAGGTGCTGCAGCTGATGAACATGCACGACCCCGACCTCGCGGTCGAGGAGTACCTGCGTGTCATCCGCTACAAGACGGCCAAGCTGTTCGAGGCCAGCGCGCGCCTGGGTGCAGTGCTGGGCAACGCCGCGCCGGCGCTGGAAGAAGCCTGCGCCGACTACGGGCGCTCGCTGGGCACGGCCTTCCAGCTCGTCGACGACCTGCTGGACTACGAAGGCAATGCCAGCGAACTCGGCAAGAACATCGGCGACGACCTGCGCGAGGGCAAGCCCACGCTGCCGCTGCTGATCGCGATGGAACGCGGCAGCGCGGCCGAGCGCGACCTGATCCGCCACGCCATCGAACATGGCGAGCTGCAGAAGCTGCCCGAGATCCTCGTCATCGTGCGCCGCACCGGGGCGCTGGACGCCACACGCGAGGCGGCGCAGCAACAGGTGGACCGTGCACGCGAGGCCCTTGCGGCGCTGCCCGATTCGCCGGCCCGCGAGGCTCTGCTAGAATTGTGTTTTCGCGCCGTGAACAGGTCGTCCTGACCACCACATGGCGCGGCGGCGGAAGCGGCAAACGCAGCATTGCGCAAGCCCACCGCCTCCCTCGGGGTGTAGCTTAGCCTGGTAGAGCGCTACGTTCGGGACGTAGAGGCCGGAGGTTCGAATCCTCTCACCCCGACCAGGTTTCCTTGTTGTCTGCTGTCGTCGCGCGGCCCGCTGATCGGGTCGCGCCCTGATGCCGCCTGCGCGACATCGCCGTATGCTGGTCCACACAACGACGCGCGGGCCCGTCGCCATCGGTTGCAAGCGGCCCGCCAAGGAGACAGCCTCTTGCGCGCCACCGATCTCAGCGACCCGGCCTATTTCCACAAGGTCGTCGATTGCCAATGGGCCTGCCCGGCCCACACACCGGTTCCCGAATACATCCGGCTGATCGCCCAGGGTCGTTACGACGACGCCTACATGGTCAACTGGGTCAGCAACGTCTTCCCCGGCGTGCTGGGCCGCACCTGCGACCGCCCCTGCGAACCGGCCTGCCGGCGCGGGCGCGTCGAAGAAGAGAACATGGCCAAGCCCGAGCCGGTGGCGATCTGCCGCCTGAAGCGTGTGGCTGCCGACTTCAAGAGCGACGAGATCCGCGCCCGGCTGCCGCTGCCGCCCCAGCAGCGCAACGGCCGCAAGGT
>JBASTF010000971.1:0-1506 GCA_049274755.1 Rubrivivax sp.
GCGCACGCGGTTCCCGTCTCGTGAGAATCGCTGTCCGACTTGCAAATACCAGTGGTTGGACTGCTGGACCCGGAGGTCGGTGTTAAATTGACTCATCGTGGATCGGTAGGGATCGAAAAACGCATCGATGGTCAGATACTGGTTGATGGCAGGCTGCTGACCGAGGACAGCCCCGGCGCCCTGGTCAAACGCGGCACCTGCTAACTGAGCCGGTGTGAACTGAGGGGTCGTGTTGCCGATCACGACCCGCATCCAGAGATCGGAAAATTTCTTCCCCTCAATGGCCACCGTCGCCGGCTGCAGCGATTGCGTCATCGACCCGACTAGTGGGGAAACGCCCGGCGTGAAATCCCGAGCTCTCGTCTGCGCAGCACCCACGTGATAACTCTGGGCCATCGTGAAATCCAGCCAATTGAAACTGCTGCTACCCGCTTGCTCCAACAGCCGACTGCGGATCGCATAGGTCAGCAAGTTTTTCTTCGACAAATCGTCCACCTGATCGATCTGCGTCAATTGTGACTGATTCGTCGGCGGAACATATTCATACATGACGCTGGGCTCAATAGTATGCAGCAAGGTATTGCCCTCGCTCGTTCTGAAGCGGCGGCTCAGCTTCGACGTCGCATCAAGCCCCGCCCAAAAGGTCTCGCGATGCTGGCTTTCAGGATTCTGCACCCCCCGCGTGTAGTAGACCTCGCGCACTTTCACTTGGGGGGTCAAGCCCACGACGTGGCCAAAATCCAGGACGTCGGTCGACAGACCAGGCAGCACATCGATGCGATTCTGGGTAAATCCCTGTTCACGATAAAAGTTCACGAAATTCATATCCGTACCCAGCAAGACCGGCGAATTGAACAAGGAGAGATTCGGCAGACTGTAGCCGATTTCCGGCAGGCGCTGAAACGTATCCCCTCCCCCCGATTGCAACGGTTGAAGGTATTGACCAAGCAGGTACGTCTGTCCGTAAGCCAGACGTTGAGTCGCCAAAAGATTCGACTCGCTGCTGGGAAGGGCCCGCTGGACTCCCGAGTTGCTCAACTGTTGTAGATAATTCGGGTCGGTCACCAAGTTGGCTCGGACACGAAGCAACAAGTCCGGCGTGAATTGCTGTGTATGGGTCCCGGTGATCAGAGCCCGAACCTGCTGGGCATCTTGTCCCGTCTGACTCACGCCGGACACACTCGGCAACTCTGTCTGCTGCAAGGCACTGACGAACCACTGTCCACGCGATTTCCGGTCCAACACATACCGATACTGAAAATCGCTGCCATACCCGAGTTTCGAGAAGTAGGAGGGAGAGATTGTCAAGTCCTGGCTAGGATTGATGGCCCAAAAGAAGCTTTCTTTGAAGTGCATGCCGAAACGATTGTCGTACCCGACATTGGGGGTGAGAAATCCACTGCGTCGCTTGGAGAGCGGATACGTCAACGTGGGAAGAGGAATCACCGGGACATCGTTCACGCAGAGCCATCCACCCGTAAACGCCACATTGTCGCCGGCATGCAG
>JBASTF010000972.1:0-4542 GCA_049274755.1 Rubrivivax sp.
GCCGCAGGCGGCCAGCGCCTCGGCGCTCGGCGTGTCGATGGTCCAGACCTGCTGCAAGCCTGTGGCGCCCAGATCGGCCTGCGCCAGGCGCTCGGCAAACGTGGCTTCGATGACCAGCAGCTTGGCACCGCTGTTGGCGAGGAAGTAGCCGAGCTGCGGCCCCATTGCCGCGGTGTTGACCGGCACGACGACGGCGCCCATCCAGCCGCAGCCGAGGAAGACGTCGAGGAACTCGGGCCGGTTGCCGCACATCAGCAGCACCCGGTCGCCCCGCTGCACGCCGGCGGCCTGCAGTGCGGCGGCACGGCCGGCGGCCAGGCGTGCCGGTTCGGCATGGGTCCAGTCGCTGCCGTCCAGCGACAGCAGCGGCCGGTCGCCCCAGGCCTGGGCCTGGTGCTGCAGCAGGCCGGGCAGCGTGCGTTCGGCCGGCGGCAACGGCATCTGCATGGTGTTCACCGGCCGGCCACCAGGGCCAGCACACGCAAGGGGCTGCCGCTGCCTTTTTCGATCTTCAGCGGCGGGCAGATCAGCAGCGCGCCGGTGGGTGGCAGCTGGTCGAGGTTGCTCAGGCACTGCAGGCCGTAGCGGCCGGCGCCGTGCATGTAGTAGTGGCAGGGGTAGGGCGGGCGCAGGTGGTAGCCCTGGCCGGCGTCGGTGCCGATGGCTTCGGAGCCGAAACCCAGCACACCGCGCTGCTCCACCAGGAACTGCACGGCCTCGGTGCTGGGCCCCGGTGTGTGCTGGCCGGTGTCGTCGAAGTTCTGGTAGGCCACCGGGTCCTGGCGCTTGCTCCAGTCGGTGCGCATCAGCAGCCAGGCACCGTGTGGAATGCGGCCATGCGCGGCTTCGAAAGCCTCGATGTCGGCCACCGTCAGCAGGTAGTCGGGGTCGGCCGCGGCCTGGGCGCTGCAGTCGATGACGCAGGCCGGTGCGACGAAGTGCTGCACCGGAATCGTGTCCACCGCGTTGTTCGGCAGGTCGCGGCCCGAGATCCAGTGGATGGGTGCGTCGAAGTGCGTGCCCGTGTGTTCGCCACAGGAGAAGTTGTTCCAGTACCAGCCGGGGCCGCGTTCGTCGTAGTGCGAGACCTCTTCGATGCGGAAGGGCCAGCACTGGCCCATCTCGGGCGGCAGCGCGATCTGCGGGAAATCGGGTGTCAGCGTCTGCGTCAGGTCGACGACGCGGATGCTGCCGCCGGTGAGTGCGCCGGCCAGCGTGGCCAGCAGTTGGGTGGGGTCGCTGTGGGTTGTTGTCATGTCATGTTCCACCGGCCGCGAGTTCACGTTCCAGCACCTTGGGGTTGTCGCGCCAGCGCTCCAGCCATTCCTGGGCCACGTCGCCGGGGTAGACGTCCTCGACGCCGTCGCGCAGCGCCTGCACGATGGCCGAGGCCAGGGCCTGCGGCGCCAGCTTGGGTGGCGGCATGTTCTGGTTCCATTCGTCGTCGATGGGCCCGGGGAAGAGGTTGATCACACGCACGCCGGCCGGCCGCATCTCGGCACGCTGGCATTGCGCCAGCGACAGTGCCGCGGCCTTGGACGCCGAAAACGTGCCATGCGGTGGGAAGTTCGACAGTGCGTAGATCGACAACAGGTTCACCCAGGCGCTGGCGTTGGTGGCGCCGTCGGCCGAACGGCCCTTCAGCGCCGGGCCGAACTCCTGGGCCAGCCGCAGCGCGCCGAAGTAGTTGATGTCCATCTCGGCCTTGGCCACGTCGGTGCCGCGGCGGCCGGCGATGCCGAAGGTCCGGTGCACTTCCGCGTTGTTGATGACGATGTCGACCTTGCCGCCGATCTCGCCGGCCAGTTCGCTGACCGAGCGGCCGTTGGTCAGGTCCAGCGGCACCAGGGTCACCTGCGGCAGCTGCGTGATGTCGTCCAGGCCACCGAACTGCTTCCAGGGTTCGGCATGGCCGACCCAGACGATGTCGGCACCGGCCTTGACCAGCGCCTTGACGATGGCCTGGCCCACCGCGGTCTTGCCGTCGGTCACCAGCACCTTGCGGAACTTGGGGTCGCTGGTCATCTCGCGCAGCATCGTGTCGTCGGCCATGTGGGGGCTCCCGTCGAAAGGACATCCGATCAGCACCGCCTGCCCGGCACGGTCGAGCCGGGCGACGATGCGCAGACGCACCGCACCGACGGCTTCGCCGGGTGCGGGGTCGCGCACCTCGCCATGCAGGTGCACCATCACCGAAGGGCCGGTGTCGAGCTGCACCATGCCCAGGCGCCAGGGCAGGCGTTCACGGAAATAGAGGTCGTTGCTGTGGTGCAGCGTGGTCGTGCCCAGCAGGCTGCCTTCGCCCGGCTGTGCACGCCAGCGCAGCCGCGGCGACAAGCAGCGGTGGCAGGCTTCGCGCGGCGGGTACTGCACGGTGCTGCAGTCCTGGCAGACCTGCAGTTCGAAGCGGCCTTCGGCGGCGGCTGCCGTCAGCCCCAGCGCCACGCGGCCACGCGACGAAGGCGGCAGGTTGATCTGCCGCGTGCGCAGCACCGGGTTCTTGCGCTTGGGCTTCATCAACGGCATGGTCATGACGAAGCTCCCAGGATGGCGGCGCCGGTGCACAGGCAGCGGTCGTAGGTGACCATGCCGTAGCCGCCGACCATGCCGAGCTTGGCGCCCGGCACCGCACGTGCGCCGGCCGCGCCGGTGAGCTGGCGGATGCTTTCGTTGACACCGAGAAACCCGCCGGCCGCGCCGGCCTGGCCCACCGAAAGCTGGCCGCCGCTGGTGTTGTTCGGAAAACTGCCGTCGTGTGTCAGCGTGTGGGCCTGCACAAAGGCCGGGCCTTCGCCCTGGCCGCAGAAACCCAGGCCTTCGAACTGCAGCATCACGACCACCGGGTAGTCGTCGTAGGTCTGGATGAAGTCGATGTGCTCGGGGCTGGTGTCGGCCTGCGCGTAGAGATCGTCGCGGTCCATCACCCAGCCGCCACGCACCAGCACCGGGTCGTCGGCATAGGCGTTGTGGCGCTCGATGGCACCGCGCAGCAGCACATGGGGCAGGCCGAGTTCGCGTGCCTTCTCGGCCCGCAGCACCAGGAAGGCTTCGGCACCGGCGCAGGGCATCACGCAGTCGAACAGGTGCAGCGGTTCGCTGATGGGTTTGGCGCTGATGTACGCGTCCAGCGTCAGCGGCTTCTTGAACAAGGCATTGGGGTTCTTCAGCGCGTTGTCGCGCTGCGCCACGGCGATGCGGCCGAAGTCTTCGCGCTGCGCGCCGAAACGCTGCATGTAGTGCGCGGTGATGAAGGCGAACATCGAGTTCGGCCCGCCGGCGCCGTAGGGGTAGCTGGCGTCGCGCGAGAAGTAGCTGAAGCCGCCCAGCATCAGCCGGAACGAATCAACGTGGTTGGTGTCGGCGGCCACGCAGGCCACGATCTCGGCGTCGCCCGCCTGCACCGCCCGTGCGGCACGGCGCAGCGCCATCACGCCGGAGGCGCCGCCGTTCGGAATGTGGTCCAGCCAGCGCGGCACCAGGCCCATGTGCTGGGTGATGCCGATGGCGGTGTCGGGTGCCAGCGAAAAGCTGCTGACGGTGAGGCCGTCGATCTGTGCCTTGTCCAGCCCGCTCTGCAGCACCAGTTCCTGCAGCGCGCGGCCCAGGAACCAGTGGGCGCTGCGGGTCGAGTAGCGAACGTAGGGCACCGTCACCGGCAGCGCCAGCGCCACACCGTCGTAGGACTGTCGTCGGGCCATCATGCCTGCCGCTTCTTCAGCGCCCGTGTGTCGTGGCACTGCGGCTGACCCGGCAGCGCCTGGGCCAGGGCGCGCAGTTCACCACGCTGGATCTTCTGCGACACCGTCAGCGGCAGCGCCTCGACGAAGGCCACATAGCCCGGCGCCTTGAAGTAGGCCAGCTGCGCCAGCGCATGGGCAACGATGCTCGCGGCCAGTGCCGGCTGCGCGGCGGCAGCCACGGCCTGGTGCGGCACGATGCAGGCCAGCACCTCGTCGCCACGCACGGCGTCCGGGGCCGCAGCGACGGCAGCCACCTTCACCGCCGGATGCTGGTTCAGCACACTTTCGACTTCCACCGCCGAGATGTTCTCACCGCTGCGGCGGATGACGTTTTTCTTGCGGTCGACGAAGTGCAGCTGGCCGCCGGCATCGCGGCGCACGATGTCGCCGGTGTGGAACCAGCCGCCGGCCCAGGCTTCTTCGGTGGCGGCTTCGTCCTTCAGATAGCCACTGAAAAAGCCGTGGCGCGGGTCGGCCCCTGGCGCACGCACCCAGAGTTCACCTGGCGTTTCGTCCGCCACGTCGTGGCCGTCGTCGCCGACCAGGCGCAGCTCAACAAAGGCCTCGGGCTTGCCGAAGCAGTGGCTGCCGACCTGGCGCGGTTCGTGGTTGGCCATCACGCAGGCGGCAGCGCCGGTTTCCGTCATCGCCCAGGCTTCGAGCAGCGGAAAGCCAAAACGTTCTTCAAACGGCGCATGGTTGCGACGGTCGACGCCGGCACCGAAGCCGAAGCGCACGGCGTGGGCACGGTCGCTGGCGGCGGCCGGCGCTGCCAGCAGCATCGCCGGCATCACGCCCAGGT
>JBASTF010000973.1:0-4900 GCA_049274755.1 Rubrivivax sp.
GGTCGCCACCGGGCTGTACAACGTCAGCCGTGCCCTCGAACGCGGCCGGCCGGCCGGCCTGGGCTCGGCGCTCGCGGCCTGGCGGCCCGACGACCGGCGGCTCATCGTCTTCGGCCTGTTGCTGGCACTGGCCGGCACCGGCTGGGTGCTGACCTCGGCCGCGCTGATCACAGGCTTTGCGCCGGAGCCGGTGCACAAACCCGAGGACTTCCTGCGCGTCGTGGTGCTGGCGCCCAGCGGCCTGCTGTTCGAGGCCTGGCTGGTGCTGGGCGGTGTGCTCGCAGCACCGGTGTTCGCCTCCAGCGTCGTCGCGCTGCCGCTGTTGCTGGACCGCCAGATCAGCGTGCTCGGCGCCGTGCTGACCAGTTGGCGCGTCGTGATGGCGCATCCCTTGCCGATGGCCCTCTGGGCCGGCTTGCTGATGGGGCTGACGGCCCTGGCCATGCTGCCGGCACTGCTGGGCCTGGTGGTCGTCGTGCCCTGGCTGGCCCACGCCAGCTGGCATGCTTACCGCGACCTGGTCGACGTCAGCGACCTCCCGTCGCAACCCACACGCGCCTGGCGCTGACGGCGATGGACTTCAGCGAAGAGCAGATCGCGCAGTTCGGCCTGACCTTCGGGGTCGGCGCCTTCATGCTCTACATGGTGTTCATCATCTGGCAGTTGGCGCGCGAATCCAAGGCCGGGCGCTTCGGCACCTTCGTGCTGTTCGTCGCGCTGGGCTTCGGCCTCGTCGGCTTCGCCGCCAAAGGCGTCATCAAGTTTTTCCTTGCCGGCACGGGCTGACGAAAAAGGCGCCCCGCGGGGCGCCTTGTACAGCCGGGTGAGCCTGGCTCAACCCATGTGCAGGCCGCCGTTGCACGAGAAATCGGCACCAGTGGTGAAACCCGAATCCGGCCCTGCCAGCCAGGCAACGACCGAGCCGATTTCTTCCGGCGTGCCCAGGCGCTTCACCGGGATGGTCGCGACGATCTTGTCCAGCACCTCGGGCTTGATGGCACGGACCATGTCGGTGCCGATGTAACCCGGGCTCACGGTGTTCACCGTCACGCCCTTGCTGGCCATTTCCTGCGCCAGCGCCATCGTGAAGCCGTGCATGCCGGCCTTGGCCGCCGAGTAGTTGGTCTGTCCGGCCTGGCCCTTCTCGCCGTTCACCGAACTGATCTGGATGATGCGGCCCCAGCCCTTTTCCACCATGTCAGGCACCACCTGCTTGGTGACGTTGAACATGCTGTTCAGGTTGGTGTCGATGACGGCCTTCCAGTCGTCGGGCGACATCTTCAGGAACATGCGGTCGCGTGTGATGCCGGCGTTGTTCACCAGCACGTCGATGCTGCCGTGTTCACCTTTGGCCTTGTTGAACGCGGCGACGGTGCTGTCCCAGTCGGCGACGTTGCCCACCGAGGCGTGGAAGCTGTAGCCCAGGGCCTTTTGCTCGTCCAGCCACTTCACGAAGTCGCGGCTGGGGCCGCAGCCGGCGATGACGGTGAAACCGTCCTTCGCCAGGCGCTGGCAGATCGCGGTGCCGATCCCACCCATGCCACCGGTCACATAGGCCACTTTGCTCGCCATGATCATGTCTCCTTGATGCGATTTGAAATTCTCAGCGTTCCACGGTCAACGCAACACCCATGCCTCCCCCAATGCACAAGGAGGCAATGCCGCGCTTGGCGTCGCGCTTGGCCATCTCGTGCAGCAGGGTGACCAGGATGCGGGCGCCGGACGCACCGATCGGGTGCCCGATGGCGATGGCGCCACCGTTGACGTTGACCTTGCTGGTGTCCCAGCCCATTTCCTGATGCACGGCGCAGGCCTGGGCGGCGAAGGCTTCGTTGATCTCCAGCAGGTCCAGGTCGGCGGCCTTCCAGCCGGCGCGTTCCAGCGCCTTCTTCGCCGCCGGCACCGGGCCCATGCCCATGATGGTGGGGTCCAGGCCGGCGCTGGCGTAGCTGGCAATGCGTGCCAGCGGCTTCAGCCGCAGGGCGGCAGCCTTGGCCGCGCTCATCAGCACCACGCCGGCGGCGCCGTCGTTCAGGCCCGAGGCATTGCCGGCCGTCACCGAACCCGCCTTGTCGAAGGCCGGGCGCAGGCCGGCCAGGGCTTCGGCGCTGGTCTTCTTGTTGATGAACTCGTCGTTGGCGAACACCACCGGGTCGCCCTTTTTCTGCGGGATCGTCACCGGCACGATTTCGTCCTTGAACTTGCCGGCTTCCTGGGCTGCGGCGGCCTTCTGCTGGCTGGCCAGCGCCAGCGCGTCCTGCTGCTCGCGTGTGATGCTGTACTTCTTGGCTACGTTCTCGGCCGTGATGCCCATGTGGTACTGGTTGTAGACGTCCCACAGGCCGTCGACGATCATCGTGTCGACCAGCTTCCAGTCGCCCATGCGCTGGCCGTCGCGGCTGCCGTTCAGCACGTGCGGCGCCAGCGACATGCTCTCCTGGCCACCGGCGATGATGATCTCGCTGTCGCCGTCGCGGATGGCCTGGGCGCCCAGCATCACGGCCTTCAGGCCCGAGCCGCAGACCTTGTTGATCGTCATCGCCGGCACGGCATTCGGCAGGCCGCTCTTGATGACGGCCTGGCGCGCCGGGTTCTGGCCCACGCCGGCGGCCAGCACCTGGCCGAGGATGACCTCGCCGATCTGCCCGCCTTCCAGCTGGGCGCGCTGCAGCAGCGCCTGGATGACGGTGGCGCCCAGCTCGGACGCCGGCGTCTTGGCCAGCGTGCCGCCGAACTTGCCGACGGCCGTGCGGGCGGCGGCGACGATGACGATCTCGGTGCTCATGGTGTGTCTCCTGCGGTTGGAACGAAAGAACAAGAAAACGCGATCAGGCCTTGGCCTTCACATAACGTCCGGGGGCGGCTTCGATGGCCTTGAACTGGCGGTTGCCGGGGCTCTTCGGGGCGGCGACCAGCTTGCCGCCGTTGGGCTTGAGCCAGCCCGCCCAGGCCGGCCACCAGCTGCCTGCGTGTTCGGTGGCGCCGGCGAACCAGTCTTCGGCCTTGGCCGGCAGCTGGTCGTTGATCCAGTGGCTGCGTTTGCCCTTGGCCGGCGGGTTGATGACACCGGCGATGTGGCCCGAGGCGCCCAGCACAAAACGGCGCTTGCTCTTGAACAGCGGCACCGAGGCATAGGCCGCCGTCCACGGCACGATGTGGTCTTCGCGCGAGCCGTAGACGAACACCGGCGCCTCGATCTTGCCGAGGTCGAGCTTCTCGCCGCAGACCGTCAGCCGGCCCGGCACTTTCAGCTCGTTCTGCAGGTAGGTGTGGCGCAGGTACCAGCAGTACATCGGGCCCGGCAGGTTGGTCGAGTCGCCGTTCCAGTACAGCAGGTCGAAGGGCGGCGGTGTCTCGCCCTTCAGGTAGTTGCCGACGACGTAGTTCCACACCAGGTCGTTGGGGCGCAGGAAGCTGAAGGTGGTGGCCAGTTCCTGGCCCTTCAGCAGCGCCGGGCCGCCGGGTGCCTGCGGGCCCAGCGTCATCTCGCGCAGCTGCACACTGGCTTCGTCGATGAAGATGTCGAGGATGCCGGTGCTGGCGAAGTCGAGCAGCGTGGTCAGCAGGGTCACGCTTTGCGCCGGCTGCTCACCACGTGCCGCCAGCACGGCCAGCGCCGTGGCCAGGATGGTGCCACCGACGCAGAAGCCCAGCGTGTTGATCTTGTCGCTGCCGGCGATGGCCTGCACCGTGCGGATGGCGCGGATGGCGCCGTTGTCGATGTAGTCGTCCCAGGTCGTCGCGACCATCGATTCGTCGGGGTTGCGCCAGCTGACGACGAAGGTGCGGTGGCCTTGTTCGACGGTGTAGCGGATGACCGAGTTCTCGGGCTGCAGGTCGAGGATGTAGTACTTGTTGATGCAGGGCGGGATGAACAGCATCGGCCGCTCGTGCACCTTGGCCGTCAGCGGCTTGTATTCGATCAGCTGGAACAGTTCGTTCTCGAAGACGACGTTGCCTTCGGTGGTGGCCACGTTGCGGCCGACCTCGAACACCGATTCGTCGGTCTGCGAGACATGGCCCTTCTGCAGGTCTTCCAGCAGGTGCTGCAGGCCAGCGGCGATGCTTTCGCCCTTGGTGTCGACGGCCTTCTTCAGCGCCTCGGGGTTGAAGGCCAGGAAGTTGCTCGGGCTGGCGGCGTCGATGAACTGCTGCACTGCAAAGCGCACACGCGCCTTGGTCTTGTCGTCGCCCTGCACACTTTCGGCCATCTGCATCAGCGTGCGTGCGTTCAGCAGGTACATCTGCGCCGTGTAGGCCGCAGCCGGGTTGTGCAGCCATTCGGTGCCGGCAAAACGGCGGTCGCCGAGCGCGGCCGTCTTGCTGTCGCCGCCGGTTTCGCCACCCAGCCGCTGCAGCGACTGGTTCCAGATGTCGGTGGCGCTCTTCAGGTAGTCGCCCTGCAGGCTGGCCAGTTGCTCGACCGGCAGGTTCAGGCCGGACAAGGACTTCCACATGCCGCCCATCGCGGCGCCAAAAGCACTCGCGTCGGCAGCCGGGCCTGCAGGAGGGGTGGAACGCTTCGCGGGCATGGTGTCTCCTCGTTGTCCGGGCGCTGTGCGTCGCCGCTTGTGAACGGGTTCACGTTGTAGGCTTCGCAGCTTACCACGTGTTGACGTGGTTTTGCGTATTACGAACTCAGTTTTTATATTGCGGAATGTACATCGTTGCCATTGCCTGGATGTATGTCGTGCTGATGATGAGCGTTGCCGAGGCCACGGCGCCACAA
This sequence comes from Rubrivivax sp., assembly GCA_049274755.1. Taxonomy (GTDB): domain Bacteria; phylum Pseudomonadota; class Gammaproteobacteria; order Burkholderiales; family Burkholderiaceae_C; genus Rubrivivax. The sequence continues at coordinate 4,730 of JBASTF010000973.1, forward strand.
GGCAGCGTTCTGGGCGCGGTCATCACCTTCGTGCTCTACGGTGTGCTGCCGCTGGGCATCGTGATGTACATCCTGGGCACACCGGGGCGCCGCCGGGCGCGCCAGCGCGCCGAGGCGGAAGAACGGCAGCGGGAAGTCGCGGCCTCAGCCGCGGCGCCAGATGGCAGCGGC
>JBASTF010000974.1:0-3559 GCA_049274755.1 Rubrivivax sp.
TGTTCGGCCCGCCGCAGCGCGGCTTCGGTGTCGCCGTTGCGCAGCAGGCGCTGCACCTCTGCCAGCTCGTTGCCGCGCGCGGCGGTGGCGGCAGTGGCGAGCGCCGTCAGCAGCAGGGTGGTCCAGAAACGGGCAGACATCGGTGGTGACAGGCAGGCACGGGGCGTGCATAAACGCCCCGCTATACTGACTGATTCTATCGGCGCGCCCGTTACGCCGGCACCGCTTCGCCGCCGCTGCATGACCCTCCGCATCCACAACACGCTGACGCGCCGCCTCGAGACTTTCCAGCCCATCGTGCCCGGCGAGGTGCGCATGTACGTGTGCGGCATCACGGTCTACGACCTGTGCCACATGGGCCATGCCCGCATGAACCTGGCCTTCGACGTGGTCTACCGCTGGCTGCGTGCCAGCGGCTACCGCGTCACCTACGTGCGCAACATCACCGACATCGAGGACAAGATCATCCGGCGTGCGCTGGAGCGTGGCATCACGATCCGCCAGCTCACCGACGAGATGGTTGCCGCGATGCACCGCGACTTCGCTGCACTGGGGCTGGCTTCGCCCGACCACGAACCGCGCGCCACCGAATACGTGCCGCAGATGCTGTCCATCATCGGCCAGCTCGAAGACAAGGGCCTGGCCTACCGCGCCGAAGGTGGCGACGTGAACTACGCGGTGCGGCGTTTCGAAGGCTACGGCAAGCTCTCGGGCAAGAGCCTGGACGAGTTGCGCGCCGGCGAACGTGTGGCCGTGCTCGGCGACAAGGAAGACCCGCTGGACTTCGTGCTCTGGAAGTCGGCCAAGGCCGAGGAACCCGACGACGCCAAGTGGCCCAGCGTCTACGGCCCGGGCCGGCCCGGCTGGCACATCGAGTGCTCGGCGATGAGCTGCGCGCTGCTCGGCGACCGCTTCGACATCCATGGCGGTGGCATGGACCTGCAGTTCCCGCACCACGAAAACGAGATCGCGCAGAGCGAAGGTGCGATGGGCCATGCCTTCGTCAACTACTGGCTGCACAACGGTTTCCTCAACGTCGACGACACGAAGATGTCGAAGTCGCTGGGCAACTTCTTCACCATCGCCGACGTGCTGCAGAAGTTCGATGGCGAGGCCATCCGCTTCTTCATGCTGCGCACGCACTACCGCAGCCCCTTCAACTTCGCCGATGCCTTGCTTGACGAAGCACGCACGGCGCTGAAGCGGCTGTACACGGCGCTTGACGCCGTGCCTGCGCAAAGCGCTGCCGTCGACTGGGCCGACCCGCGCGCCGCGCAGTTCCGCGCCGCGATGGACGACGACTTCAACACGCCCGGTGCGCTGGCCGTGCTGTTCGACCTGGCCGGCGAGGTGAACCGCAGCCGCGATGCCAAGGCCGCGGCGCTGCTGAAGTCGCTGGGCGCCGTGCTCGGCATCCTGCAGCAACCGCCGCGCGCCTATCTGCAGGGTGGCAGCGGCATCGACGAAGCCGCCGTCGAGGCCCTGATTGCGGCGCGTGCCGCCGCCAAGCGCGAGCGCAACTTCGCCGAAGCCGACCGCCTGCGTGACGAGATCACGGCCCTGGGTGTGGTACTGAAAGACTCGCCGCAAGGCACGACCTGGGTCAGGGCTTGAAGGCAGCGGCTGCGGGGATCACCCCGGACTACTGGGACGACGCCTGCCGTCACCTGTCGCGCCGCGACCGGGTGATGAAGAAGCTGATCCCCAAGTTCGGCGAAGGCCGGCTGCAGAGCCGCGGCGACGCGTTCACGACGCTGGCGCGTTCCATCGTCGGCCAGCAGATTTCGGTGAAGGCCGCGCAGTCGGTCTGGGACCGCTTCGCCGCGCTCGTCGACGCGCCGGCCACGCGCCTGCCGCCGGCGGCCGTGCAGGTGCTGCCTGTGGACCAGTTGCGTGGCGCCGGCCTGTCGGCGCGCAAGGGCGAGTACCTGCTGGACCTGGCACGCCACTTCAGCGAAGGCAGCGTGCATGTCTCGCAATGGCAGAAGATGGACGACGAAGCCATCATCACCGAGCTCGTCGCCATCCGCGGCATCGGCCGCTGGACGGCCGAGATGTTCCTGATCTTCCATCTGATGCGCCCCAACGTGCTGCCGCTGGACGACCTGGGCCTGCTGAAAGGCATCAGCCTGAACTACTTCAGCGGTGAACCGGTGTCGCGTGCCGAGGCACGCGAGGTCGGCGAGGCCTGGGCCCCGTTCCGTTCGGTGGCCACTTGGTATATTTGGCGTAGCCTGGATCCACTACCCGTGGAGTACTGATGTCCAAAAGACACTTCCTCGAATTCGAGCAGCCGATCGCCGAGCTCGAATCCAAGATCGACGAACTGCGCTACGTGCAGAACGAGTCCGCAGTCGACATCTCGGAAGAGATCGACCGCCTCGCCGGCAAGAGTGTGCAGCTGACGAAGGACATCTACGCCAGCCTCACGCCCTGGCAGGTGACGCAGATCGCGCGCCACCCGCAGCGGCCCTACACGCTGGACTACGTCGGCGAGATCTTCAGCGACTTCCAGGAACTGCATGGCGACCGGCACTACGCCGACGACCTGTCCATCGTCGGTGGCCTGGCGCGCTTCAACGGCAATGCCTGCATGGTCCTCGGCCACCAGAAAGGCCGCGACACCAAGGAGCGCACGGCGCGCAACTTCGGCATGAGCCGCCCCGAGGGCTACCGCAAGGCGCTGCGCCTGATGCAACTGGCCGAGAAGTTCGGCCTGCCGGTGTTCACCTTCGTCGACACACCCGGCGCCTACCCCGGCATCGGTGCCGAGGAACGTGGCCAGTCCGAAGCCATCGGCCGCAACATCTACGAGATGGCGCAGCTGGAAGTGCCCATCATCACCACCATCATCGGCGAAGGCGGCTCCGGCGGCGCGCTGGCCATCAGCGTCGCCGACCAGGTGCTGATGCTGCAGTACAGCGTCTATTCGGTGATCTCGCCGGAAGGCTGCGCCTCCATCCTCTGGAAAACCGCCGAGCGCGCCAGCGACGCAGCCGAAGCCCTGGGCATTACCGCGCACCGCCTGAAGGCCCTGGGTGTCATCGACAAGATCGTCAACGAACCTGTGGGCGGCGCGCACCGCGACACCAAGTGGATGGCCGCACACCTGAAGCGCGGCCTCAACGACGCGCTGCGCCAGGTCAGCGACCTGAAGCCCAAGGAACTGCTGCAGCGCCGCTACGAGCGCCTGCAGTCCTACGGCCGCTTCGGCGACACGACGGAGCGGTGAAGCCGGCCGGTGCGGTCGCGGTGGCTGCCAGCGGCGGCCGCGACTCCACCGCGCTGCTGCACGCCACGGCCCGCGCTGCCTCGGCGCTGGGGCTCGAAGTCCATGCCTTGCACGTGCACCACGGCCTTGTCGCCGAAGCCGACGCCTGGCTGCAGCAGGTGCAGACACAGTGCCGGCGCTGGCGTGCGGCCGGACTGCCACTGCACTTTCATGCGCAACGATTGAACAGCCAGCCCGGGGCCGGCGACAGCGTCGAAGCCTGGGCGCGGCGTGAACGCTACCGGGCACTGGCGGCGATGGCGCAGGCCGCCGGCTGCAGCCTGGTGC